>CALGOD010001140.1 GCA_937957845.1 uncultured Nocardiopsis sp. | reverse complement strand
TCCCCGAACGCCACGGCGCCTACGCCGACCTGGCGGCCAGCCCCCACGTGGACGCGGTGTACGTGGCCACCCCCCACCCCTGGCACCACTCCAACACCCTGATCTGCCTGAACGCGGGCAAGCACGTGCTGGTCGAAAAACCCATGGCGATGAACGCCCTGCAGGTGTCACAGATGATCGCGGCGGCCCGCGACAACGACCGCTTCCTGATGGAGGCGATGTGGACGCGCTACCTGCCCGCCTCCCGACTGGTGCGCGACCTGGTCCAGGACGGGGCGATCGGCGAGGTGCACTGGATCTCGGCGGAGTTCGGTGTCAACGCCCCCTACGACCCCGACCACCGACTGTTCAACGCCGACCTGGGCGGAGGCGCCCTGCTGGACCTGGGCGTGTACCCGCTGGCGTTGGCCTCCCAGTACCTGGGGGAGCTGACCGTGGTGGGAGCCACCCGGCAGCTGTCACCCGACCGGATGGTGGACACCCACACCACCGTGCTCGTGCGGGGCGAGAACGGAGGCACCGCTTCGCTGGCGTGCTCCTCACGCACCACACTTCCCAACCGCGCGGTACTGGCCGGCTCCAAGGGATGGCTGGAGATCCCGCGTTTTTGGGCGGCCACCGACGTGGTGCTGCACCGTGACGGAAGCGAACCCGAACATTTCCATCGCCCCTTCCGCGCCAACGGCTACGAGTACGAGGCCGAGGAGGTCGCCCACCGTGTGGCCGCGGGCCAACGCCAAAGCCCCGACATGACCTGGGACGAGAGTCTGCGCCTGGCCCGCATCACCGACCGGATCCGCGACGTGGGCGGATTGTCCTACAGCCCGCCCACCGTCAAAGCGATCCCCCTGAACTGAGCGGGGTACGACCGGCGGGCCGGTGCCCGTGTCGAATACGCGGACAACCGGCCCGCTCCCCGCGTCATGCCCGAACACACCACCCTTCCCAGAACCCGACCGGTGGGCGTGTACGGGGACGAACTCCGCCCGGTGGGCGAAGGGGAAGGTTACGATGACCGCACAGGAACTTCCACGATCGGCAGTCGGGTATGTGCGCGCAACCAGTGCCGGACTGGCTCATTCCTCCGAGCAGAGGCTTCAGAGCCGAGGACCTGGACACCCTGCCCGACCTGCCCCCGCACACGGAATCGATCGACGGGAGCCTTGTTCTCGTGAGTCCCCCACTGGGCTTGCACAGCGTAGTACTGGATCTGCTCACCCTTGGTCTACGTCACACGATTCCGGACCACTACCGTGTGCGCCGGGAGATGACGGTCACCCTCGGTCCGCGTCAACGCCCCGAACCCGACATCCTGGTGGTGGCCACCCACGCGGTGGACAACCGGCAGAGCACCTTCTCACCGGACGCGGTGGCACTGGCGGTCGAGGTCGTGTCCCCGGAGTCCACCGAACGGGACAGGTATCGCAAACCCCAGCTCTACGCCCAAGCGGGAATCCCTCACTTCTGGCGGGTGGAGAACGACGACGACGCACCCGTGGTCCATGTCTACGAACTGGACGTGGCCAAGGCCTGCTATGTGTCGACGGGCATCCACCACGACCGCCTCAAGGTCGAACGCCCCTATCCCGTCGACATCGACCTGACCGAGATCGACCCACTCTGAGGCCACGTCAGTCCGCGGCCGCCGCATGGTGGAACCTATCTGCCAGACGGTTCATGTGCTCACGCAACTCCTCAGGCTCCTCCACCCGCATGTCCACATCGAGCATGCCCAGGTAACAGGCCATGTGCGGCAGCGAGTCGCCCGCGCACACCAACACGCACGAGTGCTCGTCCACCACCTCGATGGTCCCGTAGTGACCCGCGGGCCCACGCATCGCCTCCTCGGCCGGCACCAGCAGACGGACCCGCGCCCGGATGGGCCACATGTGCAGGTTCAACCGCTCCTGCAGGTAGGCGGCCACCCCCTGTACGGGGGGATCACGCGGCGGCACACGCGGACCGGTCGGCGCGAGCGGACGCATCCGGTCCACCCGAAACACACGCCGGTCGTCACGGGCGGTGTCCCAGGCCATCAGGTACCAGCGCCGCCCCTGGGCGACCAATCGGTGGGGTTCCACCACACGTCGTGAGGCATTACCGTCATGATCTCGGTAATCGAAACGCAGCCGTTCGCTGTCGCGGCAGGCGCCCGCGACCAGGGCGAGAGTGTCGGCGTCCACCACGGGCCCCTCGGCGGGGACCGGCACGGTGAAGGAGCCCAGGGCGTCCACCCGGCGGCGCAGCCGCGAGGGCAGCACCTGCAGGAGCTTGGCCAGGGCGCGCACCGACGTCTCCTCGATCCCCGACACCCCGCCCTGCGCGGCGGTGCGCAGACCCACCACGACCGCCACCGCCTCGTCGTCGTCCAGCAGCAGCGGAGGCAGGCGGGCCCCCGCACCGAGCCGGTAACCGCCCCCGGTGCCCATGGCGGCGTGGATGGGATAGCCCAACTCGCGCAGCCGCTCCACGTCCCGCCGTACGGTACGCGCGCTCACCCCCAACCTCTGAGCGAGCTCACCGCCCGGCCAGTCCTTACGGGTCTGCAGAAGGGACAACAGTCGCAGCAGGCGCGCCGAGGTCGCTTTCATGTCCGTAGTCTTCCAGGTGTGCAGGACACTCACCGTCCTCCACTCCCGCCGCCCCGGCTCACCGACGCGCACCGGATCCCTGACCGTGCCCGGGACGCAAAAGCCAGTGCGACAACGCGGCCAGAACCTGCGCCCCCGCCGCGACGGCCAAGCACACGGTCACGCAGGCGCCGGCCAGGGGACCGGCCAAAGCGGCGCCCAAAGCGAAGGCGGAGACCTTCAGACCGGCCCCGGTGGTGAAGATCTGCGAGCGCAGGTGCTCGGGTGCCTCACGGTGGCGGACCGAGAACAACGCCGTCAACTGAGGCCCCTCGGCCGCCCCCACCATGGCGGCGCCCACGAGCAGGAGGGCGGGGGAGCCGGCCAGGCCGAGGGCGGCCGTACCGGCGGCCTGGGCGAGCACACAGACGACGATGACGGTGTCCGGCCGCACCGGCGGGGGCCTACGGGCCAACACCAGATTGGCGAGCAGGGAGCACACGGCCATGCCCGACAACAGCAGCGCCCCGTTCTCCTGACCGCCCAGCAGACGCAGACCCACCACGGGCGCGCACACCACCACCATGCCCGTGCCCGCGATGGAGAGCGTGGTCACCGCGGTGACCCGCAGCAGGGCCCTTGCGCCCACCACCTTTCGCATCCCGGCGAGCAGATCGCCCACCACCGACCCCTGCGCCCGCCGAGGCTCCCGTGCGGGCAAGGTCCAGGCCACGGGAACGGCCAAGGCCATCAGGAACACGGCCGTGGCCACCGCCGCGCCGGCGCCCGCCACCGCGGCGACCACACCCACCAACGCCGGGCCGAGCAGAGCGGCCGCGCCGAAGGTCATCGCGTCCCAGGCGGTGGCTCGGGCCAAGGAGTCCGGCGCCGCCACCCGGGGCAGGTGCGCGGTCCACCCGCCCGACAACGCAGGACCCACCAGACCCGTGACCACCGCCAAGCCCACCACCACGGCCAAGGGCAGACGCCCCAGACACAGGCAGACGACCGCCGACCCCGCCGCGTACACGCCCAGGACCACTGCCAGCAAACGCCCGGGGCGGGCACAACGGTCCAACACCACGCCCACCACAGGGCCGCCCAAGGCCGCGGCCGCGGTGAACCCGGCGAGCAGGGACGACCCGGCGCTCACCGAACCGGTGAGCGCCATCCCCCACAGCAGCAGGGCCGGCCCCGACATCTCGTCCCCGGTGCGCGCGCAGGCGGCTCCCACCAGATAACGGCCAAGACCATAACGCTGGAACATGCCCAGGACGCTACGAGGTAACGCCTCAACCCTGAAGAGGCGTTACATTGGTCGCATGGCCGACTCCACCGCGATCACCGGAAGGTCGGTACGGGCCGTGGCCGCACGCACCACCGACCTGATCAACGTCCTGACCCAGAAGAACGCCGACGCCGCCGCGGTCGCCGGCGTACTGCGCGCCCACGGCGAGACCGAGCCGGTGGAGGACGAAGACGTCGACCGGTTGCGCGAGGCCGCCCACCGGATCCGCCAGGTCCTGGCCTCGCAGGACACCCGCGTCGCGGCCGAGCGGATCAACCGGATCCTGGACCGGGCCCACCCGCCCCGACTGACCGACCACAAAGGCACCACCCACTGGCACGTCCATGTGGACGCCTGTGACGACGCACCCTGGGCCCCGTGGTTCGAGGCCTCCTCCGCCCTGATGCTCGCGCTAGTGCTCACCGACCGTCAACGCCCGCCGGGCGGCGTGTGCGCGGCGCACGGATGTGAGCGGGTGTTCGTGGACTGCGGCAGCGGCAGCGCACGCCGGTACTGCTCCAAACGCTGCGCCACACGCGCCCGGGTGGCCGCCCACCGCAGGGCGACCACCCGAAAGAAGGGGTGAGTCAGCAGACGACGGCGACCGCCTCCACCTCCACCAACTGGTCGTCATAGCCCAGAGCCGCCACACCCAGCAAGGTGCTGGGGGCATCGTGCCCGCCCATGTGGGCGCGCACCACGTTCCAGGCCGCCACCAGGTCCTGGCGCCGGGCGGAGGCGACGTAGACGGTGGTCTTGACGACGTCGCCCAGATCGGCCCCGGCCTCGTTCAGCGCGGTGCGCAGGTTGCGCATGACCTGTTCGGCCTGGCCCGCGTAGTCGCCCACGGCGACGGTGGCGCCACTCTCGTCGAGCGGGCAGGCCCCCGCGGTCCACACCGTCCTGGCCCCGCTCGGGGCGGTGGCGGCGTAGGCATAGTCCACGTCCTGGGCCAGGGTCCGGCTGCGGACCAGTGTGATCGCTTCCAATGTGCCCCCTCGGGAAAGGCCTGCTGTGACGCCTGACCCAACGTGCGCGCCGGCGTACCGGTTCCCCTTGCGCCTCTTCGGGGCCAGAACACCTGTCGGCACCAGAAGGAGACCTCCACACGGAAGCAGGGGCACCTCCCACCCGCCGGCCTGGTCCGCGCACGACTCCCAGAACCGGACCTTGGACCCCTTGACAACTATTTGTCATCGACACATCACGTGCGGTAGTTTCGTTGTGGGCTTGACCCCCGGGTCCGCACAGAACGCGGCTTCGTCGACGCACGAAGCGACCTGGTCACCAGATATCGGGTGTTCTGCCCTCACCAAGGAGCGCTTTGGAACCAGGAACCGGTAGGGGGAACACGACCGGAACACCACCCCCACCTCCCCACGTCACCACCCCCCGTCTCCCCCCGCCCCCGGCGATCCGGGCCCAAGATCTGAGCGGATCCCACGACGGCGTGAAAGTGATCCGCGGCATCGACCTGCTGATACGCCCCGGGGAGATCTTCGGGCTCCTGGGCGCCCCGGGCACGGGGAAATCCACCGCCATCGCCCTGCTGTGCACACTGATCCGCCCCACCGCGGGCAGCCTGTGGGTGGCCGGACACGACGTGCACACCGCCCCCTCCTCCGTGCGCGGCTCGGTCGGCGTGGTCCTGCAGCACCCCACCTTGGACCTGGGACTCACCGTCCAAGAGAACCTGCACCTCCACGCGGCCCTGCACGGCATGCCGCGCCGCCAGGCACACCGACGCATCACCGCGACCCTGACCCTGACCGGACTGCTCCGCCGACGACACTGCCCCGTGCGCGCACTCGCCCAGGCAACACGACGAAAGCTGGAGATCACCCGCGCACTGCTGCACCGCCCCCAGGTCCTGCTCCTGGACGAGCCCACCCACGGCCTGGACCCCCACGACCACCAACAGGTGTGGCAACACGTGCACCACATGCACCGCACCACCGGGGTCACGGTGCTGTCGACCATCCGCAGGCCCGACGAAGCCCACCACTGCGACCGTCTGGCCATACTCCAGGACGGCCGCACGGTGACCTTCCACGACCCGCCCCCACCACCCGCCCACCCCGGCCAGGACCCTTCTCCTCCACCGGCCCCGACCACCCCCCGCCTCCCCACCCCCGTGCCCCGACACCGCACGGGAGGCGAGCCGACCCCGAAGGCCCACACGTGAACACCATCACCCCGACCCTCCCCAAAGCCCAGGTGCGAGCGGTGACCATGGTGTGGCGGCGCGAGGTCACCGCCTTCGCGCGCACACGCACATGCCTACTGCTCGGCGCGGTACAACCCCTGCTGCTCCTCGCCGCCCTGAACATGGACGCACCCCGGTACGGACCGGCCACGGACTCCGCCGTCTTCCTCTTCTCCGGCGCCCTGGTGGTGGCGGTCCTGGCCCCCGCCTCGGCAGCCGGCGTCTCCTACCTGCGCGACCACGCCTCCGGCCTCCTCCAGCAGATGCTCCTGACACCCGTGCCCCGGCAATGCCTGCTGCTGGGCAAGGTCCTGGCGGGCACCACCACGGCCACCTGCCACGGCGCCCTCCTGCTGCTCCTGACCACGACCGCGGGCCTGCCCTACGAACCGGCGCTGCTGGCCTCACTCGTGGTGATCCTGGCGCTGTCCTCCTTCACCATGACCTCCCTGGCCGTGCTGGTGGCGGTGTGTCTGCCCCACCCCCGCACCTTCCACACCGCGACGGCCCTCCTGGCGGGACCCATGGTGGCGCTCTCGGGCGCCTTCTCACCCTCAGGGGAGCTGCCCTCCTGGCTGGCCTCGCTCAGCGCGCTCAACCCCCTGACCCACGCGGTGGACGCCACACGCACAACGATCACCGCCCACCTGCCCTTGGCCCCCGACTCCCTGTCCGCGACCATACGCACGGCCGGGGCGGGCCCCTCCTGCGCCGAAGAGCTCACGGTCCTGGTGTGCTGCGGCGCGCTGTGCCTGTTCCTGGCCCTTCGCCGTTTCACCAGAGCCGACCGGCACCGAACGGTGAAGAACACCACCCCACCGCCCCCGCTTTTTCAGCCCCCCGACCTCTGATCAGGAACCAACACGCTCAGACAACTCACACACGCCTGCATCTTCTCGAACTCGGAGATGTCCACCGGCAGCACCCGCCACCCCTCGGCGGCCAACCGGTGAATGCTCTGGCGCGCCGAAGCACTGACCAGAACCTCATCACCGCCCAACGGCAGCACCCGGGCACCCGCCTCCTCACGTGGCCGACGCACCCTCGGCAGCGCCCCGGCCTCCACCAGATCGGGCAGACCCACCAACGACCCGTCCGGCAACGCGGTCACCGCCGACTTCAGATGCAGCGCCGCACCCATCCGCACCCGCCGCACCCGCCTGCCCAACGGTTCGAGCAACCGTTGGAGCTGATCGGCGCCCTCGGCGTTGGTGCGACCACCCACCCCCACATAAACGACGGAGCCCACCTGAAGCACGTCACCGCCCTCCAACGTCCCCGGCTCCTCGATCCGCGCCACCCTCAACCCCAAGGAACGCACCACCGGCTCCACCCCCGCCACCTCACCACGACGGACCCTCACCCCCGGCCGGGCCAGAACCGCCAGGTCCTGACACACCACCACCGTGTCCTCCACGAACACCGAATCAGGGTGTTCGGGGGCCGCCTCCACCTCGTGCACCCGCCACCCCGCCGAGGCCACGGCCTCCTGGTAGATCGTGTACTGGCGCGCGGCCAGAACGGGGTCCACCCTCGAACGAGGGATGTGGGTGACCACGCCCCGGTCCAGACCCGGTCCCGGACGGCGCATCAAAGCGACCCCGTGGTAGGTGTATCCGGCCACGCACACGCCCTTCCCAGGGATCGTCGTCCAACAGCCTCGCAGGGGCACAACCTACCGCGCCCCTACCCGCCCCCGGTCGCGGCACGCGGGCCTTCCGGCTTGTCCGGCAAGGACCACCCGGGCAGGGTGATCACATGGACGTGATCGTTGTCGGTGGCGGCATCGTAGGAATGAGCGCCGCGTTCC
>CALGOD010001139.1 GCA_937957845.1 uncultured Nocardiopsis sp. | reverse complement strand
CAGGAGGTGGCGGGCCTGGAGCTGTCCCGCCTGGGCTACCGGTGATCCCCCGCCGGCGGGCGTGGCGGCTCCCCCTTCCCTCCGCTCCCGGCACCGGGACGGCGGCCCGGAGACGTCCCCGCCGGCCGAGTCGGCACGACGCGCCTTTGGGCCGTCTCGGGCGGTTCCTGCACGGTCGGCGGGCGTGGCGGAACAGGTCCGCTCAGAGCCGGTCGCGTTCGGGGCTCTGGTCGAAGTCCCCCGGATTCAGCGGCTCTCCGAACAACGCCTCCTCGGCCCGATCGAGCGGATCACGTTCCTGCTCGGCCCGCATGGGTTCGAACTGGGGCGTCTCGGGGACCACCGCGGTGCACGCCACCTCGATCAGGGCGTCGGGGGCCCACAGTTCGGTCACCCCGAGCACGCTCATCGGCGGATAGAAGCGGCCCATGTAGCGGCGGTAGACCGTGCCGATGGCCGCGCTGCCCGCCCGGTAGGCCTTCATGGCGGTGGTGAAGACGCGCATGTCCACCACGTGGACCGGTCGGGCGTCCGCCGCGCGCAGCGCCTCCACCATGTTGCCGAGCGCCTTGTCGAACTGCTCCACCACCCCGTCCCCGACGATCTTGCCGTCGGAGCGGCGCGCGTGCTGGCCACCGATGTGCACGATGCGCCCGGGGCCGGCCACGAGGGCGTGCGAGAATCCCACCGGTTGGGCCAGGATCAGTGGGTTGACGATCTCGTGCGGTGTACGGCTCATCGGCCTTCCCTTCCGTCGTCGCGCCCGCCGCCGTGTTGCGGCGCCCCCGTGAGGGCCCTCGCACGTGCGGCTACCATGAGCGCATGTCGATCACTGTGCTGCTGTCCACCGTCGTCTTCGCCGCCACGCTCGGGCTGTGCGCCGCCATCCTCGTCGGAGGCGCCCTCTACGTGAGGCGTATCCGACGTCACGGCCTCGAGGCCGTCCTGGCCGGCGCCCGCAGGCACCGGGAGTTGCGTGACTAGGCGGTCACGCAGGGTTCTGTCTCGCCCGCGCGCAAGGCACCCGAAGGCGGGCGGCCTTCGGCGCCGGTGTCTTCGGGTGACCGGACCGCTCCGCGGGACCCACGGACCACCCGGATCCGTGCCGTGATCCGGTGTCCCGGTGTCCGTGGTCCCTGTCGGATGTCGGGACCGGACGCGGCGCGGGGACCGGTGCGGGTGGAACCCCGCCACGTCCTCGAAGGGCGTGCTAGACGCCGTTGAACTCGTCGGGGTCGGGGCCGAACCGGCTGTCGGTGTTGAG
>CALGOD010001138.1 GCA_937957845.1 uncultured Nocardiopsis sp. | reverse complement strand
GACCACCGAGATCTACACTCTTTCCCTACACGACGCTCTTCCGATCTCCAAGGGCCGTGTCGTGGAGGTGTACGGACCGGAGTCGTCAGGTAAATGCCTGACGGCGGACACCTACATCTGGACCGACCGGGGCATGGAGACCGTCGCGGAGCTCTTCGAGCGCGCGGGACAACCCGTCACCTGCACCAGCCGTGTCACCGATGTGCGTGAGCAGGGCATCCGCGTGGTCAACGAACGCGGGGAGTTGGAGACGGTCGCGGCCCTGACGCACAACAACCGTAAGTCGGTCCTGCGTCTCACCACCATTTCGGGCCGTCAGGTCAGTGTCACCCACAACCACCCGCTCCGGGTGATGAACGAGGACGGCTTCATCGTCTGGCGCAAGGCAGGGAAGCTGCAGGAGGGCGACATCCTCGTCTCGGCGCGCTTTGGTGCCAACGAGGCGGCCCTGGGTGGAGGCCTGACCGAGGACGAGGCCGTGTTCCTCGGCTATCTCGTCGCCGAGGGAAGTCTCGGAGCAACCTCCTCGGTGCGTTTCAGTAACGGGGACGAGGAGGTCGGCAGAGAGTTCTCCTCCATCGCCACCTGGCTCTTCGACACCGAGGTCAAGGAGTACCAGGGCAAGAACTGCAGGGAGTATGTGCTCCCGGGTGTGGTCCTGCGCAAGCAGATCGCCGAGCGTTACGGGCTCGACTACGTCAACGCCGCGGGCAAGCGCGTCCCCCACGGGGTTCGTACCGGCGGTGACAAGATCCAGCGGGCCTTTCTGTCCGCCCTCTTCGAGGGCGATGGCTGGATCGACAACAGTTCCACCATCGGCCTGGCCAGCGCCTCCGAGCAACTCGCACGGGACGTGCAGCTCCTGCTCTACGGCCTGGGTGTCCCCGCATCGCTCCATGGCAAGTACAACCCCACCTATGAGCGGGACTACTGGACCGTCACGATCAACGCCTCGGTGGCGCACCGTTTCCTCGACGAAGTGGGCTTTCGCTCCCAGCGTCGTGCGGCACAGGTGGAGAAGAACTTCCGGCTCACCTCCCGAAGCCCGCAATGCGAGAACATCCCGCATGTTCGGGGGCTGATCCAGAGTCTTCGCGACTCCGTGGGCGGCGACCGCGACTTCGACCGGGCCGCGGGAGACCTCTTCCGTGCGGACATGGATCTGCCGTGCAGCCGCAACCGGCTGGTCGACATCATCGACTGGGCCGAGAGCCGCGGACAGGACCTTCCCTCCTCGGCTCGGGTGATCCTCGGTCACCTGAAGGAACTGATCACCGCTCCCTACACCTATGAGCGGATCACGGCCATCGAAGACGGCGGAGAACAGCCGACCTTCGACATCATGCTGCCCGAGACGCACAGCTTCCTGGCCAACGGAGTGCTCTCCCACAACACCACCGTCGCCCTGCACGCGGTGGCCAGCGCCCAGAAGGCGGGTGGCATCGCGGCCTTCGTCGACGCCGAGCATGCGCTGGACCCCGAGTACGCCAAGAAGATCGGCGTCAACACCGACGACCTGCTGCTCTCCCAGCCCGACACGGGTGAGCAGGCGCTGGAGATCGTCGACATGCTGATCCGCTCCGGCGCGATCTCCATCATCGTCATCGACTCCGTGGCGGCCCTGGTGCCCCGCGCCGAGATCGAGGGCGAGATGGGCGACAGCCACGTGGGTCTGCAGGCCCGCCTGATGTCGCAGGCACTGCGCAAGATCGCCGGCGCCCTGCACCAGACGAACACCACCGCCATCTTCATCAACCAGCTTCGTGAAAAAGTCGGTGTGATGTTCGGGTGCATGCATTACAACACCCGGGTGACCCTCGCGGACGGTACGCAGGAGAAGATCGGGAAGATCGTCAACCAGAAAATGGATGTCGAGGTCCTCTCCTACGACCCGGAGAAGGACGAGATCGTTCCTCGGAAAATCGTCAACTGGTTCGACAACGGCAAGACCGATCACTTCCTCCAGTTCACCGTGGCGCGTTCGGGGAAGAACGGGCGCTCTCAGTTCGCCGCGACCCCCAACCACCTGATCCGTACCCCCGGAGGGTGGCGTGAGGCCGGTGAACTCCTTCCAGGAGACCGGGTCCTGACCGCTCAGACGCATTACCTGAGTGAGCAGCAGCGTCAGGTGGTCCTCGGCTCGGTGATGGGAGACGGCAGCCTCTCCCCGAACACCCAGGGCCGTACCGGTACCCGCTTCAGGATGGGGCACGGCGCGGCGCAGACGGACTACCTGGACTGGAAGGTCTCGCTCCTGGGAAACATCGCCCACAGCCGCACCAGCAACGACAAGGGAGCGGTGTTCGCCGACTTCACGCCGCTTCCCGAGCTGGCGGAACTGAGGGAGGCGGTCTACTTCGGTGACGGAAAGAAGCATCTGAGCTGGGAGTACCTCAAGAGCCTCACTCCCTTGGCGTTGGCTGTCTGGTACATGGACTACGGCTGCTTCACCGTCCGCTCCAAGGGTGCCCAGGTTCGGACCGAGGGAGGCAGCGGGCGCATCGAGATCTGTGTCGAGGCCATGAGCCCCGGTACCCGGGAACGGCTCACCGAGCACCTACGGGACACCTACGGACTCGACGCCGAACTCGTCACCCGAGGTAGTGCCCGCAA
Organism: uncultured Nocardiopsis sp.; assembly: GCA_937957845.1. Taxonomy (GTDB): domain Bacteria; phylum Actinomycetota; class Actinomycetes; order Streptosporangiales; family Streptosporangiaceae; genus Nocardiopsis. The sequence goes on along the minus strand of CALGOD010001138.1, from coordinate 791 downwards.
GTACTTCATCCGATTCACCACCGCGGCCTCCGCCCGCTTCCAGGAGCTGGTGGCGCCGTACGTACACGAATCCATGGCCTACAAGCTGCTGCCCCGTTTCCAGGGGCGGTGCACGGTCGTCCCCGAGTTCTCCGAACCGGTCGAGCGTCTGGTGGCCTCCCCGATCCTCGGCATCCACGTCAAGCCGGAGACCCGGGGCATGCACCGCTTCGACATCGAGGTGGAGGGCAACCACAACTACTTCGTCGACGGTGTCATGGTGCACAACAGTCCCGAGACCACCACCGGTGGCCGGGCACTGAAGTTCTACTCCTCGGTCCGTCTGGACGTACGCAGGATCGAGACCCTCAAGGACGGCACCGACGCGGTCGGAAACCGTACCCGCGTCAAGGTCGTGAAGAACAAGGTGTCGCCGCCGTTCAAGCAGGCGGAGTTCGACATCCTGTACGGCGTGGGCATCTCCCGCGAGGGTAGCCTCATCGACCTGGGCGTGGAGCACGGCATCGTGCGCAAGTCCGGTGCCTGGTACACCTACGAGGGCACCCAGTTGGGCCAGGGCAAGGAGAACGCGCGCAACTTCCTGCGCGAGAACACCGACGTGGCCAACGAGATCGAGAAGAAGATCAAGGAGAAGCTGGGCGTGCCGGCCAAGGGCGACGACAGCGCCTCCGGCCCGGCCGGCGACACCACGGAAGCCGCCAAGAAGGAGGCCCCGGCCCCGGCCGCCGCGAAGGCCCCCGCGAGGCGCGCCTCGGCCAGGACGACCAAGGCGCCCGCGACCGATGAGTAGG
>CALGOD010001137.1 GCA_937957845.1 uncultured Nocardiopsis sp. | reverse complement strand
CCAGACGCGCGCTCCTGCGCGGAGCCGTAGTGACATCCGGAGCCATCGCCCTCGGCGGGACCCTCGGTACGGTCGGCGCAGCGAGTGCCTCAGCCCGGACCACCGAGCCTCATCTGTACGCGCGAGCCGACTGGGGCGCCCGCCCACCGAAGAACCGCATCCAGGTCCTGACCAACCCACCGCGCCACATCGTGGTCCACCACACCGCGACGGCCAACAGCACCGACTACTCGCTCCGCCACGCCCTGGCCCTGTCCAGGTCGATCCAGAACTACCACATGAACAACAACGGCTGGTCCGACACCGGCCAGCAGCTGACCATCAGCCGCGGCGGACACATCATGGAGGGTCGCGACCGCACCCTGCCCGCCATCCGCGCGGGCCACCACGTGGTGGGCGCCCACGTGGCCAACAACAACAGCACCTGCATCGGCATCGAGAACGAGGGGCTCTACAGCTCCGTGAGACCGACCCAGGCCCTGACCGACTCACTGGTGAAGACCCTGGCGTGGCTGTGCGGGGCCTATGGTCTCAGCCCGCACAACGCGATCCTGGGCCACCGGGACTTCAACGTCACGGCCTGTCCCGGCGACGTGCTGTACGCGATGCTCCCCGAGCTGCGCGACCGGGTCGACAAGGCCCTGCAGTCCCACGATGTCGAGCTCGACGTCCGCCTGGGGCCATTCGACTACGGCCCCACCTACCCGCCCGTGCCGGAGAACGAACTCATCCGCGAGTTCTACCACGGCCCCACCCGGGGACCGGACGACTTCACCCGTTAGGCGGTGTTCGTCAGGGTCTCCGCCTCTTCGGGCACTTCGAAGGCGGGAACCCGCGGTGTGTCGACTCGTCCTCGTGAGTCCGCCCACGGCACCTCCGGAGCTCCGTCGACACCCGGCACGCACAGGGCGCTTCCCGCTCAGCGCCCTCTTTCCATCGTCCGATCGCGGTGTCCGTCGCATCCTGACGGGCACCGCGTCCTCTTCTCCCGCTCAGCCCAGGCGTGCGGCGATCCGGTCGACGTCCCAGCGCTCGGTCCTCGCCGGCGGCGCGCCCGCGCCCTCACGCAGTGCCTCGGCCCGCCTCAGGAGTTCCAGGGCCCTGCCACGTTCACCCTCCAGCGCATGCGCGCCGGCCAGTCCCTCCAAGGCCAGGGCGAGCGCACGGGGATCACCGCTGCGCCGAGCCTCCTACCGGGCCTGTTCGTGTGATTCCCGCGCCCTGCGAACCTCTCCCCTCTGCTCGGCGACGAAGCCCAACTGGGTGAGGATGAAGTGCCGCCCACCCGCCCGTCCACGCGCCGATTCCACTCCAGGTGGCGGCGCAGCGACGACTCCGCACGGTCCAGGTCTCCCCGGCGTCGGGCGGTCAGGGCGATCCCGGCGTCCGCGAACTGCTCCCCCACCGGGAGACGGGGTCCGCGCCGGAGGCGAGAGCGGCCGACTCCACGAACAGGACCCGATCGGGGTCGGAGGTTCGGGCCACCTCCAAGGCCAAGCGGGTCTTGCCGGCACCACCCGTCCCTGGGACGACAGCAGGCCGGCCGGCAGGGCACGAACCTTGGTGTCGCGGACGTGGACGGGCTCTCCGTCGTCGGTCCACACCGCCGGCGGACCCAGCACCTCGAAACGCATGGAAGAACCGTAGTGCTCCCGTGGTGGATCCGTGGGGGCCGCGGGCACCTCGGAGCTCGCGCCGTTCGAGCGGGTCACGGAGGAGGCCTACGACAGGATGTTCGCGGTCAACACCAAGGGAGCCTTCTTCACCACGCAAAGACTGGTGCCGTTGCTCTCCGACGGTGGGGCGATCGTGTTCACCACGTCGGTGACGAACGTGACCGGTGCCGCCGGGATGAGCGTGTACACCGGCACCAAGGCGGCCGTGCTCGGCTTCAGCCGGGTTCTGGCCTCCGAACTGCTGCCGCGGGGCGTCCGGGTGAACACGGTGGCTCCGGGTTTCATCGACACCCCCACCATGGGCGTCGCCGGGCTCACCGGTGCCGAACGTGAGGATTTCAGGAGGGTGGGCGACGAGGCCACCCCGATGGGCCGCCACGGCACGGTCGAGGAGGTGGCGCGTGCCGTGCTCTTCCTCGGCTTCGAGGCGACCTTCACCTCAGGCGCGGAGTTCCCCGTGAACGGCGGTCTGGGACTGGGGCTGAGCGCGGACTGACACAGGCACGTGCCGGCGCGGTGCACACGGTCCCGGCTGTGAGGGATAGGCGCGTGGCCGGTGGGGCATGGTGACGGGGACGGCGCGTACCCGTGCCGCCTCCGGCCACGTGTGGGAGTCAAGGATGTCTCAACGCGTACAAGGGGTGATCTCCCGTTCCAAGGGAGCGCCCGTCGAACTGACCACGGTCGTCGTCCCCGATCCGGGTCCGGGGGAGGCCGTGGTCAAGGTGCAGGCCTGCGGGGTGTGCCACACCGACCTGCACTACCGCGAGGGCGGTATCAACGACGAGTTCCCGTTCCTGCTCGGACACGAGGCCGCCGGCGTGGTCGAGTCGGTGGGAGCGGGGGTGACCAACGTCGAACCCGGTGACTACGTGATCCTCAACTGGCGGGCGGTGTGCGGCGACTGCCGCGCCTGCCGGCGGGGAAGACACCAGTACTGCTTCGACACGCACAACGCCGAGCGGAAGATGACTTTGGAGGACGGCACCGAACTGTCCCCCGCCCTGGGCATCGGCGCGTTCGTGGAGAAGACCCTGGTGGCGTCGGGACAGTGCACGAAGGTCGATCCGCAGGCCTCGCCCGCCGCGGCCGGACTGCTCGGCTGCGGGATCATGGCGGGGATCGGCGCGGCCATCAACACCGGGGGCGTGGGCCTGGGCGACTCGGTCGCCGTCATCGGTTGTGGTGGAGTGGGCAGCGCGGCCGTCGCCGGTGCACGGGTGGCCGGGGCGAACCGGATCATCGCGGTGGACCTGGAGGACCGCAAGCTCGAGTGGGCTCTGGGCTTCGGCGCCACGCACACCGTCAACGCCTCCTACACCGACCCGGTGGAGAGCATCCGCGAGCTGACCGACGGTTTCGGCGCCGACGTGGTCATCGACGCGGTGGGGCTGCCCAAGACCTACGAACAGGCCTTCTACGCCCGTGACCTCGCGGGAACCGTGGTCCTGGTCGGGGTACCCACCCCTGAGATGCGCCTGGAACTGCCCCTGTTGGACGTGTTCGGCCGCGGTGGGGCGCTGAAGTCCTCCTGGTACGGCGACTGTCTGCCTTCCCGGGACTTTCCCATGCTCATCGACCTGTACCTTCAGGGACGCCTGGACCTGGACGGCTTCGTCAGCGAGAAGATCGGTTTGAGTGACATCGAGGATGCCTTCGCCAGCATGGAACGTGGCGACGTACTGCGATCGGTGGTGATCCTGTGAGCGACGCAAAGGTGGAACACCTGACCACCTCGGGGACCTTCGCCCTGGACGGCGGGGAGTGGGAGGTCGACAACAACGTCTGGATCGTGGGTAACCGCGAACAGGCCCTGGTGATCGACGCGGCGCACGACGCGAACGCGATCCTGGGCGCGGTGGGGGACCGTGAACTGATGGCGGTGGTGTGCACGCACGGCCACAACGACCACGTCAACGCCGCTCCGGCGCTGGCCGAGGCCACCGGCGCACCCATCCTGCTGCACCCGGCCGACCGGGTGCTGTGGGACATGACGCATCCGGAGCGGGCCCCGGACGCCGAACTGTCCCACGGCCAGACGCTCCAGATCGCGGGGACCGAACTGACCGTGCTGCACACCCCGGGTCACGCCCCGGGAGCGGTGTGCCTGTACGCGGCCGATCTGGGCGTGTTGTTCAGTGGGGACACCCTGTTCCAGGGCGGCCCCGGGGCGACGGGGCGGTCCTATTCGGACTTCCCGACGATCGTGGAGTCCATCCGTGACCGGTTGCTGACCCTGCCTTCGGAGACGGTGGTCAACACCGGGCACGGTGAGTCCACCACCATCGGTGCCGAGGCTCCCCACCTACAGGAGTGGATCGACCGGGGCTACTGAAACCGGAGCCGTGGGGTGTCCCGGCCGGGACACCCCACGGCGTGACAGGGGCCGCACGGGGAAGGATCCGCGGATCCGCCCCTGCGCCGCCCCGTCCCACGGGGGCGTGTTCCCCGAGGTCTTCGCCGCAGCGGCCCCCGTTCCGCCCGGACATCGGGGTACGGGGGCGCTTCGAGGCCCGGGCGAGGAACCTAGCCGAGCAGCAACTCCCCGACCTTCTCACCTCCCAACACCCTTCCGGTGGGACGGAAGCCAAGGGCCAGGTAGAAGTCCTCCGGTCCTTCCTCCCCCGGTACCCACATCACGGTGACGCGGTCGTTGCCACGGCGCCGGGCCTACTCGCACACGGCCCGGACCGCGAACCCGCCGTAGCCCCTGCGCT
>CALGOD010001136.1 GCA_937957845.1 uncultured Nocardiopsis sp. | reverse complement strand
CACCCTGGTGCGCATGTACCTACGTGAGGAGGCCCGCCGGATCGCCGACCGGGTGCTGGACCTGGTCCAGGCCCTGGCGGACCAGGCCGCCGCGCACCCCACCGCCGCCATGCCCGGCCGCACCCATCTTCAACACGCCCAGCCCGTACTGCTCGCCCACCAGTTGATGGCTCATGCCTGGCCGCTGATGCGCGACGTACAACGGCTGCGCGACTGGGACGGCCGCGCCGCGGTGTCGGCCTACGGCTCCGGCGCCCTCGCCGGCTCCTCCCTGGGCCTGGACCCCCGGGCGGTCGCCGAGGAACTGGGCTTTCCCGACTCGGTCGACAACTCCATCGACGGCACCGCCGCACGCGACGTGGTCGCCGAGTTCTCCTTCGTCAGCGCGATGATCGGTGTGGACCTGTCCAGGCTGTCGGAGGAGGTCATCCTCTGGGCGACCAAGGAGTTCTCCTTCGTCACACTCGACGACGCCTTCTCCACCGGCTCCTCGATCATGCCGCAGAAGAAGAACCCCGACGTCGCCGAGCTCGCACGGGGCAAGGCCGGGCGCCTGATCGGCGACCTCTCCGGGCTGCTGGCCACCCTCAAGGGGCTCCCGTTGGCCTACAACCGCGACCTGCAGGAGGACAAGGAACCGGTCTTCGACGCGGTGGACACCCTCCACCTGCTGCTCCCCGCCATGACCGGCATGGTCGCCACGCTCACCTTCCACACGGACCGGATGGCCGAGCTGGCCCCGCAGGGGTTCTCCCTGGCCACGGACATCGCCGAGTGGCTCGTGCGAGAGCGTGTGCCCTTCCGTGAGGCGCACGAGATCGCGGGCACGTGTGTGCGTGTGTGCGAGGAACGCGGTATCGATCTTCCCGACCTGGGGGACGAGGACCTCGCCGCCATCTCCGAGCACCTGACCCCGAGGGTACGCGAGGTCCTCACGGTGCCGGGGTCGCTGGCCTCGCGCTCCGGCAAGGGCGGCACGGCGCCGGTCCGGGTCGCCGAGCAGCTGGAGCGGTTGCGTTCGGAGATCGACGAACACCGCAGGGCCTTCGCGGTGTAGGTTCCGTCGGTCGCCCTGATGTCCGGGCACGTATCCCCGAGGGTGCGTGCCCGTTCGCGTTCGTGGCCGTCCCTTTCACGACCGGGTCCATGGAGTCCGTGCTCTCCTGACATCCATTTTGGAATTCGCCGCCCGACCGCCAGGAGAGTGCGGTAGCGTCCTGACTCTGCGGGCACCACGCGTGGCATGCCCTGTGCACACAGTGACGTCTCCCTCAGTGCACGGCCCGTCGGCGCACCGGCGCGGTGTACCCACGCCCGACATGTGTCCGTGACCAGTCCGTGGGAGGAACGCAATGGGGAACCCGGGAGGCACCGGCCGCGGCGGCATCAGGTCTCAGATCAACACGATCGTGCTGATTCCCAGCATCACCTTCCTGGCGCTGTTCGTCGTGCTGAGTACCGCCACGCTCGTACAGGCGGTGTCGCTGCGCACCGCGGTCGGCGACGGGCGGGCCGGGATCGAGCTCGCCGAGGCGCTCGTCCTGTTGCAGGAGGAGCGCCGGCTGGGCGCGGAGTACCTCGCCGACCCCGGTCCGGGCGGGCGAGAGGCGTTCACCGGGGCGATCGAGCTCACCGACGAGGCGCTCGCGTCCGTATACGCGGTGAGCGACGTCCTCGAGGACTCCGACGACCCGACCACCAGGTCCCTCGCGGAGGACTTCTTCTCCTCCCTGGACGAGGTCGGGGAGCTACGCGAGGGCAGCCTCGCCGACCCCGGACCCTCCGAGGCCGGCATCGCCGTCTACACCATCGCCGTCGAACAGGGCGTCCGCCTCTACGCCGCCACCACCCGCTCCCTGGACCACGGGCCCGCCTCCGCGGAGGCCGCGGCCGTGACCGACCTGATGTGGGCCCAGGAGAGCTTCAGCCACACCGACGCGATCATCGGCTCCGTGCTGGCCGAGAACACCGTGGACCGC
>CALGOD010001135.1 GCA_937957845.1 uncultured Nocardiopsis sp. | reverse complement strand
GCGATCCCCGAGACGACCTCCTCGTCGATGCGCATCAGGAAGGGCGCGGCCTTCACCACCAGGTCCGGTCGCACCATCGCGGTGCCGAACCCGCAGCGGAATCCGGCCGAGCGCAGGCGGGAGACCCCCGCGACCACCATGGGGGCTGACAGTTCGGCCAGTTCGGGGCCGAGCATGAAGGTGACGTCACGGGGGCGGCGGCCCTCACGTCGTAGACGGGTCTCCGCCAGCGACGCGAACCCCTCCCAGGCCAATACCCGCGCGGGCAGCGGCAGGACCAGGGGCAGCAGGCTCTCGGTCAGGGCCGCCTCCCGCAGCAGGGACAGGAGCCACTCGACCGTCGCCGACTCCTCCTGGGCGGACACCTCCGCGTGGGTGCCGTGCCCGCGCGGAGGCGGGGAGGCGATCACCTCGACGGCCACCACGGACCCCGAGTCCAGGTCCACGATCGGACGGTAGCAGGGAGAGTCCCGGGTGGGAGGGGAGGTCGGACCGAGCCCGTCACGCCAGGCCGGGGGAGTGTGTGGAGAACGAAGGGCGGACACGACCTCATGTTGGCCGGTGACCGGCCCCGCCGGAAGTGTCTTTCACAGAAGTTCCACCCCTCTTCAGATCCTGTTCCGCCGGGCCGTGGTCCTCGTTCGGCGGTGTTCGGACATCGACGGTGCGGGGGCGTCGTGATGTTCCGTACGCGCGACGACGCCCGCCGGGTGTTCCCCGGCGGGCGTCGTCGTGGTCGGTGCGGCGTCGCCGCTCAGGCGCGGCGGAAGACCAGCGCGATGTTGTGGCCGCCGAACCCGAAGGATTCGTTGAGCGCGGCCACGTCACCGGTCGGCATGTCCCGGGGCTTGTCGCGGACGATGTCCACGGCCACCTCGGGGTCGAGTTTCTCGATGTTGATGGTCGGTGGGATGCGTCCCTCGTGCAGGGCCAGAACGGTGGCGATCGACTCCACCGCGCCCGCGCCGCCCAGCAGGTGGCCGGTCATCGACTTGGTGGACGTCACCGCCACCCGGTCGGCGGCGGCGTCGCCCAGCGCCGCGCGGATCGCGCGGGTCTCCCCGACGTCCCCCGCGGGGGTGGAGGTGGCGTGCGCGTTGACGTGCACGATCTCCTCGGGCGCGAGGTCGGCGTCGGCCATGGCGATGGTGATGGCGCGGGCCTGCCCGGTGCCCTCCGGCTCGGGCTGGACGATGTCGTAGGCGTCGTTGGTGTAACCCACGCCCGCGGCGTGGGCGTAGACACGGGCCCCGCGCCTGGCGGCGTGCTCGGCCGACTCCAGGACGAGGATGCCGGCCCCCTCGCCCATGACGAAGCCGTCGCGGTCGGCGTCCCAGGGGCGGGAGGCACGCTGGGGATCGTCGTTACGCGTGGACAGGGCGCGCATGGAGGCGAACGAGGCGATGTTGAGCGGGTGGATCGCCGCCTCGGTGCCGCCCGCGATCACCACGTCCGCGCGACCGGAACGGATCATGTCCACCCCGTTGGCGATGGCCTCGGCGCTGGAGGCGCAGGCGCTCACCGGTACGTGGGAGCCGGCTCTGGCGGTGTACTCCAGGCTGATCGCCGCCGCCGGGCTGTTGGGCATGAGCATGGGCACGGTGAAGGGGGAGACCCGCTTCCAGCCCTTCTCACGAAAGGTGTCGTACTGCTCCAGGATGGTGAGGATGCCGCCGATACCGCTGGAGACCACGACTCCCAGGCGTACCGGGTCGACGTCGGGGGAACCGGCGTCGGCCCAGGCCTCCTGCGCGGCGATCAGCGCGAACTGCTGGGTGCGGTCCAGACGACGCAGACGCGGTCGGGGCAGCTTCTCGGAGGGCTCCTGCGCGATCTGCCCGGCGAAGTGCACCGGAAGCGACTCATGCCATTCCTGCGGCAGCATGGTGATGCCAGATCGTCCGTCGAGGAGTGCGGACCATGTGGTCGCGACGTCACCCCCAAGGGGGGTGGTGGCGCCGAGGCCGGTGACGACGACATCGGTCTTGGACATGATCCGATCGCCCTTCTCGTGGGTCGTGCCCGGCCGCGGGGCCGGGAGGCGTTGGCAGTGGTGAACGGGCCTTCGTGGCGACGGGGATCGGCGCCGGGACACGGTACGGTCCCGGCGCCCCGAACGCGTTACTTCTGGATGAAGGTGATGACGTCCTGGACCGTCTTGAGGTCCTTGAGCTGGTCGTCCGGGATCTCCACACCGAACTTGTCCTGGGCGGCGATGGCGATCTCCACCATGGACAGCGAGTCGATGTCGAGGTCGTCCACGAAGCTCTTGTCCGGGGTGACCTCGGAGGGCTCGGTTCCGACGATCTCCTCGATGATCTCGCCGAGGCCGGCCAGGATCTCCTGCTCGCTGTGAGCCATGTCGTGTTCTCCTTGCTTGGTGATTCGTGTTGGTTCAGGACCGCCGCATGGACCATGGGTGTGAGGCCCCGGTCCCGCGGTGCCGCCGCGGAGTCGGGTGGTGCTCAGGGGATGCGGATCACCTGAGCTGCGTAGACCAGCCCCGCGCCGAAGCCCAGGGTGAGCACGGTGCTTCCCGACGGCAGTTCCCCGCGTCCGATCATGCGGGAGAGCGCGAGCGGGATGGACGCGGAGGAGGTGTTGCCAGCGGTGACGATATCGCGGGCCACGAGTGCTTGTGGCGCTCCCAGCTTCTTGGCGATGGACTCCACGATCCGCAGGTTGGCCTGGTGGGGGACGAACGCGGTCAGCTCGGTGGGTTCCACACCGGCCCGCTCCAGGGCCTCCAGGGCCACCTTGTACAGCTCGGTGGTGGTCCAGCGGAAGACGGCCTGGCCCTCCTGGTACAGGTACCGGTGGTCGCGCAGGTAGATCTTGTCGGCACGCTCGCCGGAGGAGCCCCACACCACGGGACCCACGCCCTGCTCCTCGGAGGCCGAGACGATCGCGGCCCCGGCGCCGTCGGCGAAGATCACACAGGTGCCGCGGTCGTCCCAGTCCACCCAGTCGCTGAGTTTCTCGGAACCGATCACCAGCGCGTTGCGCGAACTGCCGCCGCGGACCATGTCCGAGGCCACGCCCAGCGCGTAGCAAAAGCCCGCGCAGGCGGCGTTGAGGTCGAAGGCGCCCGGCGCGGGGATGCCCAGCCGGGCGGCGACCGTGGCGGCCGTGTTGGGGATCTGGTCCTGTGGCGTGCAGGTGGCCACGATCACCAGGTCGATGTCCTCGGCGGACAGCCCGCTCGCGGCCAACGCCTTGCCGCCGGCGGCGACCGCCATGCCGGCCACGGTGTCCTCGGGTCCGGCGATGCGCCGTTCCTTGATCCCGACGCGACTCTGGATCCACTCGTCGGTCGTCTCGACGCGCTCCTCCAGGGCGGCGTTGGTGACGACCTGGGAGGGCTGGTACTCGCCGAAGGCGACGATCGCCGCGCCTCCGGGAGAGCTCGGGGAGCTGAACATGCTTAGCCTTCCTGGTCGTTGGCCGCGGGGGAACCGGCGTGTTCCTTGATGAGGGCCGTGGCCCGGTCGAGGTCGTCGGGGGTCTTCACCGCGAGGAGCTCCACGCCGCGCAGCGCGCGTCTGGCCAGGCCGGTGAGGGTGCCCGCGGGTGTGAGCTCGATCAGGGCGGTCACCCCGAGGTCGGCCAGGGTCTGTGTGCAGGCGTCCCAGCGTACGGGGGAGGAGATCTGGGAGACGAGTCGCTCCAGGTACTCCGCGCCACTGTCGACCACCGCTCCGTCGGCGTTGGAGAGCAGACGCACCGTCGGGTCGGAGGGGGTCAGGGTGGCCGCGGTCCCGCGTACCCGTTCCACGGCCGGGGCCATGTGCTCGGTGTGGAAGGCGCCCGCGACGGACAGGGGGCGAAGGCGGGCCCGCTCAGGCGGGTTCTCGGCGAACGCGGCGAGCTGTTCCTTAGTGCCGGCGGCCACGACCTGGCCCGAGCCGTTGTCGTTGGCGGGGGTCAGGCCGGCATCGGCGATGGCTCTCAGCACCTGCTCGCGGTCGCCGCCCAGAACAGCGGTCATACCGGTCTCGGTCCGCGCGGCGGCGTCGGCCATGCCCCGCCCTCGCTCGGCGACCAACGTCAGCGCGTCCTTGGGGTTCAACACCCCGGCGATCGCCGCGGCGGTGAACTCGCCGACACTGTGGCCGGCGACCGCGTCCACCACGGAGCGCTCCGCGGGCAGCCCCGGGGAGGGGGAGGTCAGGGGACCGAGCATCGCGGAGGCCGCGACCAGCCCGGCGCCGACCAGCAGGGGCTGGGCGACGGCGGTATCGCGGATCTCCTCCGCGTCCGCGGTGGTGCCGTAGCGCACCAGGTCGAGCCCGGTCACCTCCGACCACGCCGCCAACTGCTCGGCGACGCCGGGCAGTTCGATCCATGGGGAGAGGAAGCCGGGAACCTGGGCACCTTGGCCGGGAGCAACGATAACAAGCACGACATCAACC
>CALGOD010001134.1 GCA_937957845.1 uncultured Nocardiopsis sp. | reverse complement strand
TCGCTGATCCTCCTCCTCGGGATCGTCCTCGGCGACTACTTCTCCCTGATCCCGCTGGCCTTCGCCGCTGTGATGATCGTCCTGATGTTCACGCCGAGGGTTCGGAAGTACTACCTGCCATGACCACGTCCGTCCGGGGTCGGGCGGTGGCCGGCGGAGATAGCCTTGGAACAACCAGGCCGTCGCCGTTGTCATCTGGAGGCGGGAGTACCGGCGGCCTCCCGTGAACCGTGCGCGTCAGAGTGGCGATCCCCTCTACGATGGGCCCTTATCGACCACACGTGAAACGGTCCCACGTCGGGACGGACACTTCGCTCCGGGCGGCGGAGCCAATACAGGAGGGCATCAATGGAGACGGCAGAGATCGCGCGCCGCTTCCTCGGTTTCTTCGAGAAGAACGGACACACCGTGGTGCCCTCGGCAAGCCTCATCGCCGAGGATCCCACGCTGCTGCTGGTGCCGGCGGGCATGGTCCCGTTCAAGCCCTATTTCCTGGGGGAGCGCACTCCTCCCTACAGCACCGCCGCCAGTGTCCAAAAGTGCATCCGCACCATCGACATCGAGGAGGTCGGCAAGACCTCCCGGCACGCCACCTTCTTCCAGATGCTGGGCAACTTCTCCTTCGGTGACTACTTCAAGGAGAAGGCCATCCCGTTGGCGTGGGAGCTCATCACCACCCCCATCGACCAAGGCGGCTTCGGGATCGACCCGGAGAGGTTGTGGGTCACCGTCTACCTGGACGATGACGAGGCCGAGGCCATCTGGCGGGACAAGGTGGGGGTACGGCCCGAACGCATCCAGCGCCTGGGCAAGGAGGAGAACTACTGGGACATGGGCGTGCCCGGTCCCTGTGGCCCCTGCTCGGAGATCTTCTACGACCGTGGTCCCGCCTACGGAGCCGAGGGAGGCCCTGCGGCGGACGAGGACCGCTACGTCGAGATCTGGAACCTCGTCTTCATGCAGTACGAGCGGGGTGAGGGCAGCGGCAAGGACTACCCGATCCTCGGTGAGCTGCCGAAGAAGAACATCGACACGGGGATGGGTCTGGAGCGCCTCGCCGCGGTCCTGCAGGGCGTCGACAACATCTACGAGACCGACATCATCGGTCGTGTCCTGCACCGCGCGGCCGATCTCACCGGTACCCGGTACGGCGAGAACGAGGAGCAGGACGTCATGCTCCGCGTGGTCGCCGACCACGTGCGCAGCGCCGTCATGCTCGTCAGTGACGGGGTCAGGCCCGGCAACGAGAAGGCCGGATACGTCCTGCGCCGCATCCTGCGCCGCTCCGTCCGCAACCTGCGCCTACTGTCGGGCGGTGACACGGCCTTCCTCCACGAGCTGACCGAGGTCGGCATCGACGCGATGAAGGACATCTACCCCGAGCTGCTGGACAAGGCCGAGGCCATCCACGGTGTGATCGACACCGAGGAGAAGAACTTCGCCGACACCCTGCGCGCGGGGACGACACTGTTCGGCCGGGTGGCCGAGCGCACCCGTGCCGCGGGCGGCACCGTCTTCTCCGGCGCGGACGCCTTCCAACTGCACGACACCTATGGCTTCCCCATCGACCTGACCCTGGAGATGGCGGCCGAGCAGGGTCTGTCGGTGGACGAGAAGGCCTTCCGCGAGCTCATGCAGCGTCAGAAGGACACCGCCAAGGCCGACGCCAAGGCCAAGAAGCTCGGCAACGCCGACATCTCGCTGTACGGAAAGCTGCTGGAAGGCGCGGGGGCGACCGACTTCCTCGGCTACACCGAAGCCGAGAGCGAATCCCAGATCAAGGGCATGGTCGTCGACGGGGCCTCCGTGCCCGTGGCCCGTGCTGGGGACAAGGTCGAGATCATCCTCGACCGCACCCCGTTCTACGCGGAGAGCGGCGGTCAGCTCGCCGACACCGGCACGCTGACCGTGGACGGACGCGGCGTCGTGGACGTGGAGGACGTGCAAAAGCCCCTGCCCGGCCTGTTCGTGCACCGTGGCACCGTCCGTTCGGGTGAGGTCGTTCTGGACGACACCGCGCACGCCACCATCGACACCGGCCGCCGCCACTCCATCGAGCGTTCGCATTCGGCCACCCACCTCCTCCACGCGGCGTTGCGCAACTCCTTGGGCCCCTCGGCCGGGCAGGCGGGCTCGGAGAACCGTCCCGGTCACCTGCGGTTCGACTTCACCGCCGACCACGGGCTGGGCGACGATCGCCTGGCGGAGGTCGAGGAGGAGGTCAACACCGTCCTGGCCGGGGACATCCCGGTCCAGGCCGAGGAGAAGGGCCTGGACGAGGCGCTGAGGATGGGCGCCCTGGCCATGTTCGGTGAGAAGTACGGCGACCGTGTGCGTGTGGTGGAGATGAGCGACTACTCCATCGAGCTGTGCGGTGGTACCCACGTGCCCTCCACCGCCAGGTTGGGCATCGTCAAACTCCTGGGAGAGTCCTCCATCGGCTCCGGTGTGCGGCGCGTGGAGGCGGCCGTGGGCGTGGACGCGTTCCGGCGCCTGTCCAAGGAGTCGGCGCTGGTCGGCCGGCTCTCCGAACAGCTCAAGGCGCCGCGGGAGGAACTGCCCGAGCGTATCGACTCCATGGTCTCCCGCTTGCGCACGGCGGAGAAGGAGATCGAGAGGCTGCGTGCCGCGCAGGTGCTCCAGGCGGCCGGTTCGATCGCCGAGGGGGCCCGTCGCCACGGCGACACACTGGTCGTGGCCTCCCCGGCGCCGGAGGGCGCCAGTGGCGACGATCTGCGCAAGCTGGTGATGGACGTGCGCGGACGCCTGGGTGAGGACGGGCCCGTGGTCGTGGCGATGACCGCGGTACCGAAGGACCGCCCGGTCGTGGTGATCGCGGTGAACAAGGCCGCGCAGAAGGCCGGGATCAAGGCGGGCGAGTTGGTGGGCGTCGCGGCCCGCGCGCTCGGCGGTGGTGGCGGGGGCAAACCCGACATCGCCCAGGGTGGCGGCAACGATCCCGACAAGGTCGATGAGGCCCTGCGTGCGGTGGAGGAGCGCGTGGCCAGAGGCTGACCGTTCCAAGGGGCGTGTGCGGTGGCCGGGCTCGGCGCCGTACACGCCTTCACGCGGATCCACTTCACCGCCTTCTGTGTCCATTTCGTGACACGGGGGGTGAAATTCCACAGATAGGCACAGCGGATCTGTAATGTCGCTGTCTGTGACGATGTGGAGAATTCCACTGCCTGCGGACACAATGGTCCAGGCGGTGCGATCCGGTGTCAGCAGGGCACGGAACCCGGAAGGGCCCCGGGTGAGGGTCGTTCCGGTTCAGGTCGGAGCCGGAGCGGCTCCGAAGTGTTTTACACTCGGACCGAGCGCGTCCGACCCCGACCATGCCGAGGCAGCCCCCTGCCAGGCGTCCGGAGTGACCCGTGGCCCCACGCGGCGGCTGCCTCCGAGGATGTGCACCGTCCGCATCGGGCATACTGTGGCGCGTCGCAGCCGATCCCACGGCTGTCTGTGCGGGCTCCCCCGCGATCCAGCTGATGAACAGGACCACCGTGTTGAGGATTTCCCAACCGCGGTGCCGTGCCGGCAACGGCACGGCACGCCCGTGCACTGTCCCCGGTCCGGGGGAGAGGTCCTCTTGAGGCACGGTGTGCGTCTGGCCGTGGACCCCGGTAACGCCCGTATCGGAGTCGCCGCCAGCGATCCGAGCGGTATGCTCGCCAGCCCGGTCGAAACGATTCCGCGTGGCAGGGGCGATCTGCAGCGGATCGCCCTGCTGGTCCTGGAGCGGGAGGCGCGGGAGGTCATCGTGGGCTACCCTGCCTCACTGTCAGGCCGGGAAGGCCCGGCGGCGCGTTCGGCGAGGGAGTTCGCGAACACGCTCGCCGGACTCCTGCACCCCGTCCCCGTCCGCCTGGTCGACGAACGCCTCACCACGGTGACCGCCCAGGAGCAGCTGCTCTCCGGAGGTTCCTTCGCCAAGCGGGGAGCCAGGGGCGGACGGGCCCGCAGATCGGTCATCGACCAGGCCGCCGCCACAGTGCTCCTCCGGAGTGCCTTGGACCAGGAACGGTCAACAGGCCATCCCCCGGGCGAGATCGTCCGCTCCAGCCAGGGAGAAGAATGAACGACAGGGATGACTACCCCGATGATCCCTATCGTGGGCACCCCCGCCACGAGCGCGGTCATGACTATGACCCGCTCAGCGACCCTCGGCCCCCACGCGGGCGAAGGGCACGTCCCGAGCCCCCCGCCTGGGATCAGGGCCCGGGCGGGTTCGGTGGTCCCACCACAGGTGAGTTCCGCGCGTCCGGATACGCGCCCCGCGGTGCTCAGGAGTACGACCCGCTGGACCCCGCGTCCCCACCGCCAGGACGCCGTCACGCCGAACCTCCCGGCCCCGCGGCCCCTCCCCGGCGCTTCGGTGCCGCCGACGCGCTGCGCGGTGGACGGGCCGCGCG
>CALGOD010001133.1 GCA_937957845.1 uncultured Nocardiopsis sp. | reverse complement strand
GCGTCCGCGCGCTCCGACCCTCCCCGCACGTGGGGACGCACCAGGAGAGAGGCCCGCCCCCGATGACGCAGGATCAGCCCACGACGCCCGACACGTCCCTGGTGCGCCTGAGCACCGACCGGGCCATCGCCACGATCACCCTGGACTCCCCCCGTAACCGCAACGCCCTGTCCGCGCGGCTGCGCTCGGAACTGTCCCGGGCCCTGGCCGCCGTCGTGTCCGACGACGAAGTGCGCGGCATCGTGCTCACCGGTACCGGGCCGGTGTTCTGCGCGGGAGCCGACCTCAAGGAGGTCGGAGCCGCGCTGAGGGGCGACCCGGTCGAACCGGCGCCCGAGCTCCCCGAGATCTTCGAGCAGATCATGAGCGCCCCCAAACCGGTGGTCGCCGTGCTCAACGGCGCGGCCCGGGCCGGGGGCATCGGACTGGTGGCCGCGGCCGACATCGCGCTGGCGCCCGAGAACGCCACGTTCGCCTTCACCGAGGTGCGTATCGGTGTGGTCCCCGCCATCATCTCCGTTCCGCTGTCCGCACGGATGCACTCTCGTCAACTCAGCCGCTTCTTCCTCACCGGCGAGCTGTTCGACGCCTCCACCGCGGCCCGAGCGGGGCTCATCACCCAGGCCGTGCCCGAAGAGGACATGGAACGCGCGGTGGAGGAGGTCCTGCTCGGACTGCGGGCGTCGGCGCCACGCGCGCTGTCGCGGACCAAGGAACTCCTGAACGAACTGGGCACGGGTGACCTGGCCGCCCCGGACCGCCGCCCCGAGGCCTTCCGTAGAATGGGCGAGCTGTCATCGGAGTTCTTCGCCGGTGAGGACGCCGCGGAGGGCCGTGCGGCCTTCTTCGAGAAGCGCCCGCCCCGCTGGGCCCTCTGACGCCGTTCTCGCTGTTCCCCTCCCCGTGGACTCGTCCCCGGGCGAGGGGGAGGGACCTGCGGGCGGCGCCCGTCCCCGGCGCCGCGGGACCGGGCGGGAACCCACGGTGTCGGTGGGGCCTCCTCGCGCCCGGACCGCCCGGTGTGCGGCCCGGGTTCGTCCGCTCCCGACGAGAGGCCACAATGGTCGTGTGACTTACTCCGGAGATACCAAGGTCGGCGGCCCCGCCGACCTGCGACGACTACCGTATCTGACGATCGCCAAGATGGCCGTCGGCCCGATGGACAACAACACCTACCTGCTGCGCTGCCGCAGCACCGGTGAGGCCGTGCTCATCGACGCCGCGGCCGAACCCGACCGGATCCTCGAACTGATCGGCGAGGACGGACTGACCAAGGTCATCACGACCCATCGCCACCAGGACCACTGGCAGGCCCTGGCCGATGTCGTGGGCCAGACCGGCGCCCGCACAGTCGCCCATCCCGAGGACGGCGAGGAACTCCCCGTCTCCGTGGACGAGCCGGTCGTCCACGGAGACCGTGTCCCCGTCGGGGACTGCTTCCTGACCGTCGTCCACCTGCGCGGGCACACACCCGGTTCGATCGCCCTGCGTTACGACGACCCCGAGGGCCACACCCATCTGTTCACCGGCGACAGCCTCTTCCCCGGGGGTGTCGGCCGGACCTGGTCCGCCGAAGACTTC
>CALGOD010001132.1 GCA_937957845.1 uncultured Nocardiopsis sp. | reverse complement strand
TCACAGCGCGATCTCCTCCGTCGCACGCGGGGACGCATGACTGCGCAGCTCGATGACCTGGAGGCGGAGATCACCTACATGCTGCTGCGCGAGACGCGGCCTGAGACGGTGATGGAACTGGGCACCTTCCACGGCTGGTCCACCACGTGGATCCTGTCGGCGCTGCGCGACAACGGCGTGGGAACACTGCACTCCTTCGACATCGTGGACAACGTGGTGGCGAACGTGCCCTCCGACCTGGCCCTGGGCCGATGGGAGTTCCACAAGGGCGACATCCGCCAGAACATGGCGCAGGTTCCGACGGACATCGGCTACCTGTTCGTGGACGCCGCGCACAACGGCCGGTTCGCCAGGTGGTACCTGTCCGAGCTCTTCCCCCGGGTCGCCCCGGGAACTCCGGTCAGCGTCCATGACGTCTTCCACGGCAGGAGGGCCCTGCCGCTGACCGAGGGCGCCGTGGTGCTGTCGTGGCTGCGCCGGACCGGGACGGACTTCTTCACACCCTCCCGCAAGCGGGCGCCCGCCCCCCACACCGCCCTTCTCGAACTACGGGAGGAACTGGGTCTGGGCGAACCGGTGCGCACCAGCACCGACAATCCGATGATCTTCTTCCGTATGCCGGGAAAGCGCTCGGATAAAACGTCGACCGAGACCACGACAGCAGGAAACTGAGACAAGGAGCGCGCACTTCACAAAAGTGACAAGCGCTTCTTCCTCGGGAAAAGCGAATCCCCCGGCTCTGACCGGGGGATTCGCGTAGTCCTCACCTCAAAGGACCGCCGCCCGCCTGGCCAGATCGGTGATCCGCTCCCAGTCCCCCGAAGCGACCGCGTCGGCCGGGGTCAGCCAGCTGCCGCCCACACAGCCCACGTTCGGCAGGGCGAGATAGGCGGGGGCGGAGTCGGCCGTGATCCCGCCGGTGGGGCAGAACCGCACCTGCGGCAGGGGGCCCGTCAGCGACTTCAGGAACGCGGCGCCGCCCGCCGCCTCGGCCGGGAAGAACTTCATCTCCGACACACCGCGTTCCAGCAGCGCCATCGCCTCGGACACGGTGCTCACGCCGGGCAGGAAGGGCAGACCCGTGTCCGCCATCGCCGAGGCGAGCGCGTCCGTGCAGCCGGGGCTGACCAGGAAGCGGGCGCCGGCGCCCGCCGCCGCGCGCGCCTGGTCGGGGGTGACCACCGTGCCCGCGCCCACCACGGCCTCGGGCACCTCGGCGGCGATCCGCTCGATGGCCTCCAACGCCGCGGGGGTGCGCAGGGTCACCTCGATGCCCGGCAGCCCTCCGGCCACCAGGGCCCGGGCCAGTGGCACGGCGCTCTCTGCCTCCTGGACGACCACCACCGGCATCACCGGGGCCAGGTCGAGGATGTCGGCGCCCGAACGCGGACTCGTCGTCATGTCGTCTTCTCCAAGGTCGGTCGAAGGTCGAAGGAGGGCGCGCCGCGGCTGTGCGAGCCGGTCCCCCGGCGCGCCCCGGGGTTCAGGATCCGAAGACCCCGGCCCCCGTCTCGGCGGGGCCGACCGCGCCGCGCAGAGCGGCGAAGAGCTCACGGCCGGTGCCGGTGGAGGCGTCCACGCTGGGGCGGGCGGCCTCACGCCCGGACAGGTCCGCCAACACCTCCAGCGTTCCCTTGTCGGCGTCCAGGCGGATCGGATCCCCGTCGCGCACGTACGCCAGCGCCCCACCGGCCTCGGCCTCGGGGGACACGTGGATGGCGGCGGGCACCTTGCCCGAGGCACCGGACATGCGCCCGTCCGTGACCAGGGCCACCTTGTGCCCCTGGTCCTGGAGTACCGCCAGCGGCGGGGTGAGCTTGTGCAGCTCGGGCATGCCGTTGGCGCGCGGCCCCTGGAAGCGGACCACCGCCACGAAGTCACCGGTCAGCTCGCCCGCGGTGAAGGCCTCCTGGAGCTCGGACTGGTCCTCGAAGACTCGGGCGGGGGCCTCGACGACGCGGTGGTCGGGGTCGACCGCGGACACCTTGATGACGGCGCGGCCCAGGTTGCCCGAGAGCATGCGCAGGCCGCCGTCGGAGGCGAAGGGTTCGTGCGCACCGCGCAGCACGGTGGTGTCACCGCTCTCCTTGGGGCCCTCCTCCCAGACCAGCTCGGTTCCGTCGAGCCTCGGGGTCCTCCTGTAGCGGCCCAGGCCCTCGCCCATCAGGGTGCGCACGTCCTCGTGCAGGAGCCCGGCTTCCAGCAGGGAACCGATCAGGTAGGCCATTCCGCCCGCCTCGTGGAACTGGTTCACGTCGGCGGCGCCGTTGGGGTACATGCGGGTGAGCAGCGGCACCACCTCGGACAACGCGGCGAAGTCGTCCCAGGTCAACTCGATTCCGGCGGCACGGGCCACGGCCACCAGGTGCAGCGTGTGGTTGGTGGACCCTCCGGTGGCCAGCAGGGCGACCACCGCGTTGACGATGGCCCGCTCGTCGATCTGGCGTCCGACGGGGTTGTAGTCGTCCCCCAGAGCGGTCCGGGCGAGTACGCGACGCCCGGCCTCGGCGGTCAGGGCCTCGCGCAACGGGGTGCCCGGCTGTTCGAAGCTGGCCCCGGCCAGGTGCAGGCCCATGACCTCCATGAGCATCTGGTTGGAGTTGGCGGTGCCGTAGAAGGTGCAGGTGCCCGGGGCGTGGTAGGCCGCGGACTCGGCCTGGAGAAGCTCACGACGGCCCACCCTGCCCTGGGCGAACTCCTGCCGCACACGCGCCTTGTCCCTGTTGGGCAGTCCCGAGGGCATGGGGCCGGCGGGCACGAAGGCCACCGGCAGGTGACCGAAGGACAGCGCGCCGATGAGCAGGCCCGGCACGATCTTGTCGCACACGCCGAGCATCAGGGCACCGTCGAACATGTCGTGTGACAGGGCCACCGCGGTGGCCATCGCGATGACGTCCCGGCTGAACAGCGAGAGCTCCATGCCCGCGCGCCCCTGGGTGATGCCGTCGCACATGGCGGGCACCCCGCCCGCGAACTGGGCGACACCGCCCGCCTCGGACACGGCCGCCTTGATCAGCGCGGGGTAGGACTCCAACGGCTGGTGGGCGGAGAGCATGTCGTTGTAGGAGGAGACGATCGCCAGGTTGGGGGTGACGTCGCCGGACAGCTTGAGCTTGTCGGAGACACCACAGGCCGCGAACCCATGGGCGAGGTTGGCGCAGCCCAGGGCCGCCCGGGCCGGTCCCTCGGCCGCCGCCGCGTCGATCCGCGCCAGATAGGCGGAACGGGTCGGGGCGCTGCGCTCCGCGAGGCGCCGGGTGACGTCGGCGACGACGGGGTGGACGGTGGATCCGTGTCCGGTGTCGTTGGGAATATGCGCGGTCATCGGGGTCGCTCCTCTTCGTACCACGTTCGGCCTGTACGGCCGATGAGCCGGTGCGCGCCCGCGGGGCCGGCGCTCCCGGCCGGATAGGTCTCGGGGGTGATGCTCAGGCCGTTCCAGGCCTCGATGACGGGATCCACCCAGTGCCAGGCCGCCTCGACCTCGTCGCGGCGCATGAAGAGGGTGGGATCTCCCGCCAGGACGTCCGTCAACAGCCGCTCGTAGGCCTCGGGCGAGCGGGTGGCGAACGTGTCGGCGAAACTGAGTTCCAGGGGGGCCGACCTCAGCCGCAGCGCTCCGGCTCCGGGCGCCTTGGCCAGCGTCGTCAGGTGTATGCCCTCGTCCGGCTGGAGCCGGATGACGAGACTGCCGGCCCCCGGAAGGTTCGTTCCGGGAAAGATCGTGTGCGGGACCTCGCGAAAGCGGATCACGATCTCGGAGCGGGCGTGGGACATGCGTTTGCCGGTGCGCAGATAGAAGGGCACACCCGCCCAACGCCAGTTGGCGATCTCGGCGCGCAGCGCCACGAAGGTCTCGGTGTCGCTGACGGCCGGCCCACCGGG
>CALGOD010001131.1 GCA_937957845.1 uncultured Nocardiopsis sp. | reverse complement strand
GGGGTCATCCCTGGGACGCGAAGCCCCCGTAGTCCTCCGCCAACGCCGCCAGATGGGGTTCGTCGAACACCGCGGAACCGCCGTGCGGTCCCGTTCGCACCTCGATCACCCAGTCCGCGTCCTCGGCGTCGTCCTCGCCCGCGAGCATGTCCCGGTGCACCAGGCAGGGCTCATAGCCCTGTTCCAGGAGCTGTTCCGCCAACTCCTCGGCGTCCTCCCGGTCCGACAACGTCACCAGGACCGCGCCCCGCACGTCCTCCACCACGGCGCTCCCTCCGTGAACCGCGCAACGGGTTCCACCCGCTGCGTTATCCTGACTCCAGGTGTCGATGGGGACGAGTAGTGCTGGCCCCGACCGGACGGACACAGCCTAGAAGGCCTGGCCCGACCAAGCGACCCGGGGGCGGTGCGAGCCCGGGGGTACGACCAGCACGAAGATCACCCCGGAGCCGCCGGAGGAACGGGTGGGCACGCGCCGCACGCCCCAGTAGAACCGGCACAGCGCAACGAAGAGGGATCCGCCGCCCGCCGTCCAGCGGCACGGTCGAGGTCCAAGGAGGGTGGTACCGCGGGGCCGTGCGCCTCGTCCCTCCGTCAGGAAGATCCCTGATGGAAAGGTACGACGGTGGCCAACGACCCCCGGCCCGAACGGCGCGCACTGCCCCAGCTGCCCGCGCAGATCGACCTGCCCGCGATGGAGCACGAGATCCTCGACCGATGGTCGAAGGAGAACGTCTTCCAACGCTCGCTCGACCAGACCCGAGGCGGCCCCAACTGGGTCTTCTACGAGGGACCGCCCACCGCGAACGGTCAGCCGGGTGTGCACCACGTCGAGGCCCGCGCGTTCAAGGACGTCTTCCCTCGTTTTCGCACCATGCGCGGCTATCACGTGGACCGTAAGGCGGGGTGGGACTGCCATGGTCTGCCCGTCGAGGTCGCCGTGGAGAAGGAGCTGGGCCTGTCGGGCAAGAAGGACATCGAGTCCTTCGGTATCGCCGAGTTCAACGCCCGTTGCCGTGAGTCCGTGCTGCGCAACGTGGACGCGTTCACCGCCATGACCGAGCGCATGGGCTACTGGGTGAACATGGACGACGCCTACCGCACCATGGACCCGCAGTACGTGGAGTCCGTCTGGTGGGCCCTCAAGCAGATCTGGGAGAAGGGTCTGTTGGTCCGGGACTACCGGATCAGCCCCTACTGCCCGCGTTGCGGAACCACGCTGTCCGACCACGAGCTGGCCCAGGGCTATGAGACCGTCACCGACCCGTCGGTGTACGTGCGCTTCCCGCTGACCTCCGGACCGCTGGCCTCTCCGGAGCACCCCACCTCCCTGTTGGTGTGGACGACCACCCCGTGGACGTTGGTGTCCAACACCGCCGTGGCCGTGCACCCGGAGGTGGAGTACGTCGTGGCCACCGACGGTCAGGAGCGCCTCCTCGTGGCCCGCCCGTTGTTCGAGAAGGTGTTCGGCGAGGGCTGGGAGCTCACCGGCGAGAGCTTCGAGGGCGACGAGATGGAGCGTTGGACCTACCAGCGCCCCTTCGACCTGGTGCCCTTCGAGGAGCCCGCCCACTACATCGTCCTCGCCGACTACGTCACGGTGGAGGACGGTACCGGTCTGGTGCACCAGTCGCCCGCCTTCGGTGCCGACGACATGCTCGTGTGCCGTGCCTACGGCCTGCCCGTGGTCAACCCGGTCCGGCCGGACGGCACCTTCGAGGCGGACCTGCCCTTGGTGGGCGGAACGTTCTTCAAGGAGGCCGACAAGACCCTGGTGCGCGACCTCAAGGACCGCGGTCTGCTCTTCCGGCACCTGGACTACGAGCACTCCTACCCGCACTGCTGGCGCTGCCACACCGCGTTGCTGTACTACGCGGTCCCGTCCTGGTACATCCGCACCACCGCGGTCAAGGACGAGCTCATCGAGCAGAACCAGGCCACCAACTGGGTTCCGGAGAACGTCAAGGAGGGTCGTTTCGGCGAGTGGCTGCGCGGCAACGTCGACTGGGCGTTGTCCCGTAACCGCTACTGGGGCACCCCACTGCCGATCTGGGAGTTCCCCGACGGCCGTCAGATCTGTGTGGGCTCCCTGGAGGAGCTGAGCCGTCTCAGCGGCCAGGACCTGTCCGCCCTGGACCCGCACCGCCCCTACGTGGACGACATCGTCATCCCCGACCCGGACGCCGACCCCTCCCTCCCCGAGGAACAGCGTGTGGCCCGCCGCGTGCCCGAGGTCATCGACGCCTGGTTCGACTCGGGGTCCATGCCCTTCGCCCAGTGGGGCGCCCCGCACCGCGACGAAGAGGTCTTCCGGGAGAACTTCCCGGCGCAGTACATCTCCGAGGCCATCGACCAGACCCGTGGCTGGTTCTACTCGCTGCTGGCGGTGAGCACCCTGGTGTTCGGCCGTAACTCCTTCGAGAACGTGGTCGTCCTCGGCCACATCCTCGCCGAGGACGGCCGCAAGATGAGCAAGCACCTGGGCAACGTCATGGAGCCCATCCCGGTGATGGACCGGCACGGCGCCGACGCGCTGCGCTGGTTCATGCTGGCCAGCGGGTCGCCCTGGGTGGCCCGCCGGGTGGGTCACGCCGCCCTGGAGGAGATCGTCCGCAAGGTGCTGCTGACCTACTACAGCACCGCGTCGTTCCTGACCCTGTACGCGAACGCCGGCCAGGGCTGGGACCACTCCATGCTGGACGCGGCCCCCCGACCGCAGGATCGTCCGCTGCTGGACCGGTGGCTGCTGTCGGAGCTGAACGAGGTCGTGCGGGACGTCACCGAGGCGTTGGACTCCTTCGACACCGCCACGGCGGGTCGCCGTCTGACCGCGTTCGTCGACGACGTGTCCAACTGGTACGTGCGTCGTTCCCGACGCCGGTTCTGGGGAGGGGCGGACACACCCGAGGGTCTGGCGGCCTTCGCGACGCTCTTCGAGGTGCTGGAGACCGTCACGTTGCTCATGGCGCCCATCGTGCCGTTCCTGACCGACCACGTGTGGTCGGCTCTGCGTCGTCCGGATGCTCCGGAGTCGGTCCACCTGGCCTCCTGGCCGGAGGTGCGTGAGGATCTCATCGACCCGGAGCTGTCCCGGAACATGGCGCTGACCCGGCGCCTGGTGGAGCTGGGCCGCTCCGCCCGGGTGGACTCGGCGGTACGCACCCGCCAGCCGCTGGCACGCGCCCTGGTCGGCGCTCCCGGCTTCGCCGACCTACCCGAGCAGCTGCGCGTGCAGATCGCGGACGAGCTGAACGTGACCTCGCTGGACGCCCTGTCCTCGGTGGGCGGCGACCTGGTGGACTACGTCGTGAAGCCGAACTTCCGCGCGCTGGGCAAGCGGTTCGCCAAACGCACGCCGTTGGTGGCCAAGGCCGTCCAGTCCGCGGACCCGGCCGCCCTGGTGCGGCAGGTGCGTGACACCGGTTGGGCCCGTGTGACGGTGGAGGGCGAGCCGGTGGAGGTCAACTCCGACGAGCTCCTGGTGACCGAGCAGCCTCGCGAGGGTTGGGCGGTGGCCTCCGAGTCCGGGGAGACGGTCGCCCTGGACCTGGAACTCACACCGGAGCTGCGCCGTGCGGGCCTGGCCCGGGAGATGGTCCGTATGCTGCAGGACGCTCGGAAGAAGAGCGGCCTGGACGTGTCGGACCGTATCGAGGTGTGGTGGTCGGCCACGGACGAGGTCACCGAGTCGACGCTCGACGAGCACGGTAAGGCGATCGCCGCCGAGGTGCTGGCCGAGGGCTTCGC
>CALGOD010001130.1 GCA_937957845.1 uncultured Nocardiopsis sp. | reverse complement strand
TGGAGGCGAAGGCGGCCTCGGCGTCGGCGTAGGTGGAGGGTACGCCGGAGGTGAGCTCGGGACGGTTGCCCGCACCTCCCAGGGCGTGCTGGCCGTCGACGGGGGTGATCAACAGGTCCGCCGGGAAGAGGACGCGGGCGGTGGTTCCGCCGCCGTGCGCCTCCTGCAGACGGATCTTCACTCCGTGACGGTTGGCCAGGCGCGAGACCACGAACAGGCCCATGCGGCGCGAGACCGCGACGTCGATGCGGGGCGGAGCGGCCAGGCGGGCGTTGATCGCCTCGATGTCCTCGGCCGCCATGCCGATACCGCTGTCGGTGACGTCGATCTGGACGCCTCCGTTGTCGAGACCCTTGGCACTGACCAGGACTTCGGTGTCGTGCGGCGAGAACGCGGTGGCGTTCTCCACCAGCTCGGCGATCAGGTGGATGATGTCGTTGACCGGACGGCCGAGCACCGAGATGTGGGAGGGTGCGCGCACGTTGACACGCTCGTACTGCTCGACCTCGGACACGGCGCCGCGCAGGACGTCGACCAGCGGTACGGGCTGGGCCCACTTACGGGTGTTGTCCTGGCCGGACAGGACCAGCAGGTTCTCGTTGTTACGGCGCATGCGCGTGGCGAGGTGGTCCAGCTGGAACAGGTCGGAGAGGCGGTCGGAGTCCTGCTCGGACTGTTCCAGACCGTCGATGAGGCGCAACTGCCGCTCCACCAGCGTCTGGCTTCGGCGGGACAGGTTGACGAACATCGCGTTGACGTTGCTGCGCAGGGCCGCCTCGTCGGAGGCCAGGGTGAGGGCCACGCGGTGGACGTCGTCGAAGGCGCGGGCGACCTCGCCGATCTCGTCGTGGGTGTCGACCTCGATCGGTGTGACCTTGATGTTGTCGGGAGCGGTCCCGGCCTCCTGCATCCGGTTGATCGCGTCGGGCAGGTCGCGCTCGGCCACCCGGCGGGCGCCGTCCTCCAGGGTGCGCAGCGGGCGCACCAGGGAGCGGACCACCAGGGAGGTCAGGATGAAGACCGCCAGGAGCACCGCCGCGACGAGGACGAGGTCCATGAGGGCTCGTGCGATGGCCGCGTCCCGCAACTCGTTGGCCTCATCGGCGATGCCCTCGGCGACGCTCTCCTCGACCGTCTGGAGACGCTCCAGAGCCGAGTCGGCGATCTCGCGGTAGGACTCGGGGCCGTCGTTCTCGGTCACACCGGTGAGCTGGTCACCACGATCGGCGCGGTACATGACGCGCATGCGCATCGTGGAGACCTGGCTGACCTCCAGGCCGGTGAAGTGCTCATCGAAGACCCTGCGCTGGTCCTCCGACGCGGCCTGGGCGAAGTTGGAGATCTCGTTCTCGTAGCGGGCACGGCTGGAGTCGATGGCCTCGGAGATACCGCCGGTCATCGTGTTGCGGACCAGTGAGTGACTCATCAGCGCGGTCTCGTACGAGAGCTGGTCACGCGCGTTGGACAGGGCGGTCAGCGAACGGACGCTCTCCCGCAGTTCGGTGTCGCCGGTCTCGTCCGCGATCGTCTGGTTGAACTCCGCCAGGGAACGGGAGACCGTCCGATACTTGGTGACGACCGGAAGAACGGTGATGCGGGTCTCGTCGACCTCGGTGCGCAGGGCCTCCAGTGTGGAGATCTGACTGCGCATACCCGACAGACGCGTGGCGGCGTTGCCCTGGACCTCTCCCATGTCCTCGAGCCTGGCGGTGAGGGTCTGCTGGATGTCGCGGGAGGCGTCGCGCTCCTCCTCCATCCGCTGGCGAAGGTCGTCCGACCGCCGGGCGGGATCGGCGTTGTCGGAGATGTAGATCGCGCTCGCGGAACGTTCACGGCCCAACTGGTTGGCCAGTTGCACGACCAGGACACCCACTTCGGCGCGGTCCTGGATATGGGCGTGTGTGACGGTGGAGACCGCGGCCTCGTAGACGCGCAGACCACCGAGCGCGAGCGCCACAGCGGTGGGAATGACGATGAGGGCCACCAGTCGGGAGCGCACCCGCCAGTTACGTGGCCGCCACCAGTCGGCTCTGCGCTGGGGCGTGGCATCGGCATGTTCGGCCTGCGCTGCCTCGCTCTGCGCACTGGCCCCGTTTTTCGTCGCTCGTGTCGACACGGACCCTCGCAACCTTTCGTGTCACCGCTTCGAGCGGCTGGTTGGACCCCAGGGGCCGACCGCCTCGGCCGAAGTGCCTTCATGGAGATCGGTAGAGACCACTGGTCCACCGAACCGGAAACGGTGGGGAATGTGGGGAGATGTGAAGACTGTCCGCCGGACTCGCCTGGGAGGGGAGGAGCCGCGCACCCCAAGATGTCCGAGTGGGTGCGCGTGCGGTGCATAGCGTATCAATGGGCGCGAAGGACTCGCTTCGGTGGTTTCGCGACCTTCAGCGGGAACCCATTCCGCGGCCCGAGCCCATAATGCCCATGGCGCCGACATTATTGCCAACCTCCCAGGCCAGGACGGCCGACCGAAACCCCGAGGGGACTCAAGTAACTTTTTGGACACACCAGCAGCTTCCCCACCAACACCGCCCTGACATGACATCGTGACAAGACGTATACGCAGGCCCTGG
>CALGOD010001129.1 GCA_937957845.1 uncultured Nocardiopsis sp. | reverse complement strand
TGGGTATCGGAGCTGTACGGAGTTCCCAGATGGTCCCGAGGAGAGGGTTCGCGATCAGGCTCCCGCACCTTCAGCCGAGGGTAAGGCGGCCAAGGCCTCAATGTCGGTCTATCCCCACGTGCGTGGAGTTCACTTGGTGTGGTGGTGCGCGACCTCGATCAGGGTCTGGGCGTGAACATCGCCCCTCGACGCCGCCCGGCGGGCTTCGTCTGTGACCTCTGACAGGCGGTCCAGGACCCGAGTCGAGGTCAAATCAGTCAGCAGATCCAGCGCGGCCCGAATGTGGAAGAGCGCTTCTTCCGTCTCCTCCGCCACCAGCAGGGCACGGGAGAGCCCGATGTGATCGAAGGCCAGACTGCGGTGGCGTTCGGGGGGCCGGGCGGCGATGGCGTCACGGATCATCCCTACCGCAGGCAGAGTATGAGCGGGGTCGGTCTGACGGGCGAGGATCTGATGCCCCACGCCGATGGTGGCGTGGAACTCGCTGGTGTCGAAGAAGCGCGCCCACACCGGTTCGTCTGCCGACTCCCCGCCAGCGGCGAAGGCCGTCTCGGCTTGGTGGGCTGCGTGGGCGAACTCCACAGCGTTGCCCTTCATCGCGTGGGCGCGAGCTTCCAGGCTGTGCAAGATCGCGCGGACGGTAGGCGTGGCGGCGCGGCGCACTCCGTGCAACGCCAGGTGCACTAGTTCCAGGGCATCGTCGGGGCGGTTGAGGTGGGTGGCCTGGCGGGCCATGCAGTTGAGGATGTGCGCGCCCAGGTGCGGGTTGCGGGCCTCCTTGGCGGCCCTCAACGCCAGCAGGAAGTAGGTCTGCGCAGGCTGGTGCAGCCCCACGTCATGAGACATCCAACCGGCGATACCGGCCAGGTCGCCCAAGGCGGTGAACAGACGCTGCCCAACTCCGTCTGTGTAGGTGGCGGCGGCGATCAGGTCGGTGACCCCGGTGAGCTGGCCGAGGACGGCTTGGCGGGCCATGCCCCCACCGTGCAGATTGTCCAGGGTGCGCAGGGCCTGGATCAGGGTTTGCAGACGGTCGACGTCGGCATGGTCCAGACGGTGGGGGCCGTGGCGCCGGGCGGGGGCTGCGTAGACGGCGGCCCAGGG
>CALGOD010001128.1 GCA_937957845.1 uncultured Nocardiopsis sp. | reverse complement strand
GTCCGGCACCGTGGCGGGCACGAAGACGTGGACGAAGTCGTCGGTCGTGGTCATCGCCGCACCTCCAGCTCCGGCAGTCGGGAGGCGATCTGCTCGCGGTTGGGCTCCAGCCACGGTGGGAGTTTCAGGGAACGCCCCAGTTCCAGCAGCGGCTCGTCGTAGTCGAACCCGGGTCCGTCGGTGGCGATCTCCAGCAGGACACCGCCGGGTTCGCGGAAGTAGATGGAGGTGAAGTAGCGGCGGTCACGGATCTCGGTGACGCCCACGCCCTCCTCGTCCAGCCTCTGACGCCAGGCCTCCTGGACGGGGCCGTCCGGCGCACGGTAGGCGACGTGGTGCACCGTCCCGGCCGCGACCAGGCCACGCGGCGCCTTGGGCGCGGCCACCACGTCGACGATGGTGCCCACACCCTGGCCGGAGGAGTCGGTGTGAAAGCGCATGCGGTCACCGTCCTCGCCGGCCAGGCGGAAGCCCAGCTGACCACTCAGCATCTGAACGGTGTCCTCCACGTCGTGCTCGGTCAGGGTGACGGCGCGGATGCCGCGGATGGCGTGCTCGGCGGGCACACCGGCCTGGTCCCAGGGCTCGGTGTCGTGGTGGTCGGCGCTCGCGGCCAGCTCGATGACCAGCCCGTCGGGGTCACGCAGGCTGAGCACGTCCTCCTCTCCGCGCTCGCCGGGGCGGGTGGCCCGCACGCCCAGACTCCTCAGGTGCTCGTCCCACCAGCCCAGGGAGCCCTCGGGCACGGAGAAGGTCGTGGTCGTGGCCTGCCCCGCGCCGATGCGTCCCTTGGGGGCGCCCGGCCAGGGGAAGAAGGTCATGATGGTGCCCGGGTTGCCCGCCCGGTCGCCGTAGTAGAGGTGGTAGGTGTCGGGTGAGTCGAAGTTGACGGTGCGCTTGACCAGGCGCATCCCCAGCACGTTGAGGTAGAAGTCGGCATTGGCCTGGGGGTCGCCGGCGATGGCGGTCACGTGGTGGATTCCCGCGGGGCGCACGTCCATGTCCTCACCCTTTCGTCGAGGTCGTATACGTGCCTGCGAACCAATGTAGTTGAACTTTAAACCACATTGGGGGTCGTGTCTCCCCCAGACTCCCCCGCCTTCGGTCGAGGAACAAGCACACCGCGCGTGTCGCACGACCGGAGCACGCCCTTGCCGCGCACCCGAGGAGAGGGACCGGGCACGGGTCGGCCGCACCCTCATTCCGAGGGCGCCCCGACCCTGGGCAGGTGACGCAGACGCAGGCCCACCAGCCCCGCGCACACGCACAACCCCGACGCGAAGACCACCGCACCACCCCAACCCACCAGGTCGTACACCAGGCCGCCCGCCCAGCCGAAAAGGCTGGACCCCAGGTAGTAGGCCAGGGTGTAGATCGCCATGGCCTGCGCCCGCCCGTCCACCGCACGGGAGCCCACCCAGGCCGAGGCGGTGGCGTGGGCCGAGAAGAAGGCGAAGGTCATCACCGCCAGTGCCGCCAACAGGCCCGGCACGGCGGTACTGAACAACCCGCCCAGTCCCAGGACCATCAACCCGGTGGAGACGGCCAACACCACATGACCGCCCCAGCGCGCGGTGGCGTTGCCGGCGATCGCCGAACCGAGCATCCCGGCGGTGTAGGCCAGGAAGAGCAGGGAGGCCGCGGCCTGCGACAGACCGAAGGGCTCGGCCATCAAACGAAAACCCAACAGGTTGTAGATCGTCATGAAGGCGCCCATGAGCAAGAGCGCCTGGGCGTACAGGGCCGGCAGCCCCCGGGTGGTCACGGCGGCACGCAGACGCCGGACCATACCGGTACGGGCGCCGCCGCCCCGCCCACCCCGTGCCGGGGCACGGTGCCCGCCGGGCAGCACCACGACGAACACGACCAGCGCCGACAGGCCCAGAAGGGTGTTGGCGGCGACCCCCCACTGCCACCCACCCCACTGTGCGACCACACCTGCCAAGAGTCGGCCGCCCATACCGCCCAACGGGTTGCCCGCGATGTACAGACCCGTGGCACGCGGCGCGTCGGCGGGGTGGATCTCCTCGGCCAGATAGGCGACCGCGGCCGCGGGCACCCCGCCCAGCGCGGCGCCCTGGGCCGCTCGCAACACCAACAGCGGCCACAGCTCACCCGCGAAGGGGATCGCACAGCCCAGCATGGTCGCCACGAACAGGGACAGGGCGATGACCCGGGCCCGACCGATCCGGTCCGCGACCCCGCTCCACACCAGGGTGAACCCGGCCAGTCCACCGGTGGCCAGCGACACCACCAACGCGGCCTGGGAGGCAGAGGCCGCGAAACCCTCCGCGATGGCGGGCAGGATCGGCTGTACCGACCACAGCTGGGCGAAGGTGGCCACCGCGGCGGCCACCAGCGCCACGACCGTACGCCGATAGGCGCTGCTGCCCGCACGTGGTCGCATGTCGGACTCGGCCGAGGAAGCGCTGGTCAAGGTCATACGTCCACGCTAGGAAGGATTCCTTCTCCACGTCCAATACACGGCCTCACGTTGATTCCCGCTGAAACGCACGAGCAGGTGGCGAGGAGGCCGCGACCTCGACGACCGCGGACGGTGGCGGTCGCCGACATCGAACATCTCACCCAGGCCGCCGAGACCCGGGAACGTACCAGCCCACCCTGAGCCGGGCACCGGCACGACCACCACGGGAGCCGGGCATGGCCCCGGTGGAGCACATGGGACACGGAGTACGTCCGGCCCGGTCCGGGCGGCCGCTGCCGCCACACCTGGAGTGAGCCCCACAGAACCCGCGCCGAGAAAGGCCGAATCGCCCTGAGCTTCCCTTCCCGCCCACCCTGGGCGTGCAGATGCTCTTGGCTCTGTTGCGGGGTCTTCGCGCCCGCCGTCCCCGTGGGCGCTTCCCTTCTGACACAGGAACCGT
>CALGOD010001127.1 GCA_937957845.1 uncultured Nocardiopsis sp. | reverse complement strand
ACCGGTCGGTTCAACCGCCGCTGGACCCACCGGAACTGAAAGGGGAACTGGAAGGGGAGTTCGAAGGAGAGCTGAAGGGGGAGCTGGAAGGGGAGGCGGCCGTGCGCGGGGAGGAAGAGGAGGCGGTATCGGCGATCGGCGAGGCCAGGGCTTCGCCCCCGTGGACTAGGGCGAGAAGGTGCTTCACGCTGTCTCTCATGTGCGGCCACAGCGCGTGCAGAACGGGTGCGACGGTCGTGGGCGCGAGCTGGGGACCGGTGACCACTTACGCCACCTGGGAGAGGTAGGCGCCCACCGCGTCCCTCAACCTCTCCTTGAAATCGTCGTCGGTGGACAGGGAGAGGTCCTCCACGGCCTGTTTCAGGACCAGGAGCTCCCTTCGCCCCAGAACCCGCCCAGAGGGGAAGAGCAGCCTGCGGTAGCCGAGCAGACGGCCTCGGGGGTCGTGGCCCGGAGGTTCCATGCGCAGCCGCATGACCTCGTGCACCTCCGACCAGATGGTGCCCTCTCCTGGGATGGACGAGTCGGAATACCAGGTCGCCAGGTCGTCGCCGACGTGCCGCAGGTAGGGCAGCATGCCGAGCAGGAAGCGGGCCGCGGTGCCGTTGACCCTCAGCGACATCGACCGCAGCAGGCGTGAGGTGACGGACTCGTACGGCACGGTGACCTCGTACGGATCGGTCACGTCCAGATCGTGGCCCTGGTTCATCCGGAGCTCGAACCCCAGGCACTCCCCGACGTTGACGGGGGAGCCGTCCTCGCGTTCGATGACGGTGATGGGGCCGTCCTCGCCCCACCCGTCCAGGTGGCGGACACGGAGTGTGGTCAGCAGGCCGAACCACTCCGACCCCGGCAGGGTGCGCCACAGTGTGCTGGTGCGCTGGAGTTTCTGGTCGGGCTCGTCGGTGTCGGGGAAGAGCTCCCGGGCCTCGACCGGCTCCTCGCGTACCAGGCACAGCAGGATCATGAGGTTGCCGGTGTAGTTCGCCTCCCGGAGGGTCAGCGGAAGGCGTACGGGCTCGTAGTCGGTGTAGGAGCGGTTGGCGGCGGGGAAGGGCGCCTCCTGGAACAGCTCCACGAGCAACCGGCCGTAGTCCTCACGGGTCTCCGGCTCCTCCTCGAACCGGCGTTCCAGGAGTTCGGCCAGGAAGTCCACGACCTTCTCCCGGCCCGAGTAGCAGGCGAAGGAGGACAGGGCGTACAGCTCTCCGTCGTCCACCCGCGCGGCGGCGCGGCCCCGGCGCCGGGACGAGCGCGACCGGGACTCGTCGAGGTCGTCCAGCACGGCGACCACCGCGCGGGCCACCAGGTACTCGCCGAAGGTGGCGTGCAGGAACTCGAACACGCTCGCGTCGCCGTCGGCGACCTTCGCCCTGGCCTCGTG
Organism: uncultured Nocardiopsis sp.; assembly: GCA_937957845.1. Taxonomy (GTDB): domain Bacteria; phylum Actinomycetota; class Actinomycetes; order Streptosporangiales; family Streptosporangiaceae; genus Nocardiopsis. Next base: position 1,468 of record CALGOD010001127.1, on the reverse strand, counting down.
GACGAAGAAGAACCGGCCCAGCACCTGGTGGGCCGGGGCGATCCGTCCGTGCAGGTCGGTGTCGGAGGGGCGCAACGCCGCCTCCGGCATGAGGACCTCCAGGTCCCGGCCCAGTTCGTCGGCGCCCACACTCTGCTTGCGGCGGGTGAACATCGCCAGGGCGGCGATCTCCAGGCGGCGCAACTCGCCCTCGATCGCCTCCTCCATGTCGTGCCTGTTCAGGAAGGAGTGGTGCTTGTCCACCTCCCGTTTGGCGAACATGGTCAACAGCCGCTCGTACAGCTGACCGTGGGTCAGGGCCTTGGCGGCGCGTCGCAGACCGTTGTCACCGGCGTCGTAGACGAGCAGCATCAGCAGGAGGAGGGGTTGCTCGGCCAGTTCGCGGTACCGCATGAGGACGTCGGTGGTCAGCGGCTCCACACCTCCGGCCGCGAACTTCTGGGAGTTCGCCCTGTTCCACACCTGGAGCATGCGGTCGATCTGGGCCTCGTCGAAGGGGTCCAGGCGGATCACGGTGGTGCCGTCGGGAAAGCGGGTCCGGTCCGCCACGACGGTGCGACTGGTGACGATCACCACCACGGGCCGGCCGAGGGCCTCCTGCTGGTGTTGGAACTCCTGGACCCGCTCCAGGTAGTCGGAGCGGTCCACCCCGGTCGCCTGGAGGAGTTCGTCGAAACCGTCCAGGATGATCACGGGCAGCGCGCCGTCCGCCGACTCGGCGAGTTCGCGCCACGGCACCTGGGTGTGGAGTGTGGCGGCCAGTCCCTCCTCGATCTGCAGGTGGATGGGGGAGTTGGGGCGGACCGCGCGCAGTTCCACCCGGATGGGCAGGAAGTCGGAGGCGGGAAGCCGGGCCGCCAGCATCTCGGTGAACTTGGACTTGCCCGCGCCCGGGTGGCCCAGGACGACGGTGGGGAACGCGGTGGCACGCGGATGGACCAGATGGGCGGCGACGAAGGACTGCAGGTCGTCGACGGTGGGGACCTCGGTCCACGTCTCCTCGGCCGCGGGCGAGCTGTGGGAGTCGGCGCTCATCGCCCGGCCGCGCGGGGGGACGTAGGCCTCCTCCAGGGTGGGCAGGGCCAGCCCCGGAGGGGCGTCGTCCGAGCGCAGGACCGGCTGGCGCAGTACCGCCTGGTAGGAGGCCGAGAGCTCCTGCCTCCGCCGCTCCACGGGCCGGTGGGAGCCGACCTGTTCCAGCAGCCTGTGCAGTTCTCCGAGCCCCTGGGAGAGGTCACGGCGGGTACGGCGGTGTTCGTCCAGGTGCGCCCACATACCGAACTCGGGGATCTCGGCGGCCAAACGGCGGTAGTTCTCCATGTACCGCGTGACGGCCCCGGTCACGGTCCTGTCGGCCAGACGCGTCAGGAACGGGTGGGTGGACGTGGTGATCCCGTGGGCCTCGGCCACGGCGAGACCCGTCACCATTTCCGTGAAGGCGTCTTCCAGACCGGTGAACCGGTCCCCC
>CALGOD010001126.1 GCA_937957845.1 uncultured Nocardiopsis sp. | reverse complement strand
GCTCATAGACCTGGAAAATCCGTTTTCGTCCATCCCGGACAAAGCGCAGAACACATCCAGGAACAGGCGAAAACCCGAACATGCCCACGTCAGGAGGCATTCCTTCCGTGTCCACGCCGGGGGAAGCATACCCACCCGAGACCGGCACCCGTGACACGGGTGGACGTGTCTTCGGACACGTATAGATACCACGAAGCGTGGTCGAACGCAGCTTGGCCCCGTGAGGCCGGAGATCACCCGCGCGGAACGGGCAGACAGACCGTGACGACGAGCCCGCCCGCGGCACGCGGCCAGGCGGTCACCATACCCTCATGGGCGCGTACCACCGAGCGAACGATGGACAGTCCCAACCCCGCGCTGCGACCGGAACCGACCCGGTCCCCGGAGCCGCGGCGGAAGGGTTCGAAGAGGCCCTCGATCTCGTAGGCGGGGATGACCTTACCGGAGTTCTCCACCTGCACGGCGGGCATGCCCTCGTACATGCCGCTGCGGACGGTGATCTCGCCCTGGTCGACGTTGTACTTGAGGGCGTTCTCCACCAGGTTCCCCACCAGGCGTTCCAGCAGCACGGGATCACCGACCACGGGAGCGGGCCTCAGGTCCTGGTTCAGGCGCAGACCGGACTCCGACAACTCCTTGTCCATCTGGCTGAGCACCGTACCGGCCACCTCCCCCAGGTCGACCCGGGTCCGGACCTCCAGTTCCCGGTCGCTCTTGGCGAGGAAGAGCAGGCCGTCGATGAGGCGTTCGTGACGGGCGTTGGTCTCCAGCAGGGTCTGCCCGACGGTCTTGAGGTCGGAGGAGACGTCCGGGGCGCTGAGCGCCACCTCCAACAGGGTGCGGTTGATCGCCAACGGGGTGCGCAGTTCGTGGGAGGCGTTGGCGACGAAGCGCCGTTGACCGTCGAAGGCCCGGTCCAGACGCTCCAGCATGCCGTCGAAGGTGTCGGCGAGTTCGCGGATCTCGTCGTCGGGGCCGGACAGGGCGATGCGCTCGTGCAAGGAGCGCTCCGACAGATGGCGCGCGATACGGGTGATCTTCTGCAACGGGGACAGCGCACGTCCCGCCACGGCGTAGCCCAGAGCGACCGCCAACAGGCCCACCAGGAACAACGCGAGCAGCGAGAACCGGGTGACGTGGGTGAGCACCTCTTCGATGAGGTAGCGGTGGGTGATCAGCTCCGAGACGCTCTCCTCGTCCAGAAGAGCGTTGAGCAGGAGTGCCACGATCAGGTAGTTGACCAGGACCAGCACCGACCCGGCCGCGAAGAACAACATCCCGTAGATCAGGGTGAGTCGCGCGCGCAGACTGAGGTTGTCGGTGAAGCGGCGGACCTGGTCCGCGGATCGCTCGCCCTTCCCGGGCACCGGGGCGTTCAGGCGTCGCCATGTGCCGGTGTCGCCGGGGCGGCCGGGATCCACCCGTCCCGGTTCCGGCCGTTCCCCGTGGCTCACAGCCGGTACCCCGCCCCGGGGACGGTGTGGATGACCGGCGGCTCGCCGAGCTTCTTGCGCAGGGTCATGACGGTGACGCGGACGACGTTGGTGAAGGGGTCGGCGTTCTCGTCCCAGGCCTTCTCCAGCAGTCCCTCGGCGCTGACCACGGTCCCCTGCGCGCGCATGAGCACCTGCAGGACGGCGAACTCCTTCGGCGTGAGGGAGACCTCCCTGCCGTCACGGTGCACACGGTGGTTGGCCGGGTCCAGGGTGATGCCGTGTCGCTCCAGGACAGGGGGCAGTGGGGGCGCCGAGCGGCGGCCCAGGGCACGTATCCGGGCGATGAGTTCGGCGAAGGCGAAGGGTTTGGCCAGGTAGTCGTCCGCGCCGATGGTCAGACCCTCGACCTTGTCCTGGACACCACCGGAGGCGGTGAGCATCAGGATCCGGCCGTTGTAGTTCTCCTGGACCAGAGAGCGGGCGACGTCGTCGCCGTGGACACCGGGCAGGTCGCGGTCGAGCACGATCACGTCGTAGTCGTTGATCATGGTGTGCTCCAGCGCGGTGTCGCCGTCGTAGACCACGTCCACGGCCATCGCCTCGCGCCTCAGCCCGACCGCCACGGCGTCGGCCAGGACCCGTTCGTCTTCGACCACGAGTACGCGCACGTTGTCCTTCTACAGCGTCGGTCCGAGAGGGAAAGGGGGCCGCTGCCGGCGCATCCCCCAACACACCGGCAGCGGCGTTCTTGGTCCCGGCCGCGTCATCCGTTCTCTCACAGCCGGGGTAAGGAGACGGTAAACCCGTCGCGGTGGTTTCGCGAAACGGACCGCTCTCCTCTCCCCGCACCGGTACGGGCGCTGGGCCGGGAGCTCCACGGCTCCCCTGGCGCACGGGGAGGCGCTGCCGGCGAATCCCCCAACCGCCGGCAGCGACCTAACCCCGCACATCTCAAATCTGACACATCAAGAATAAGAAACAAGTAAGCGTGGGCCTTCTTCTGAGAGTGTGTCCTGCACCACCCTTGACCCTCCCTTGGTTCGGCCGGAGCGGTCGGCATGGCTCACGGTGCCACGAATCCCGTGGTGGGCCCTCTTCCCGAGGCCCACGACCAGGGCCGACCCCGGTTACCCGGCAGGACACGGAAAAATCATGCGGAATTGGTGGTTTGAGCCTCAACACGGTGCGGTAGAGATAGAAAGCGCGCGCGTGGACACCGGCCTTCCGCCGGACCGCGACGGGCACGCATGTCACGGGGATGTGACTACTTCGATCGTGCGGACGCTTCGGCGTGCGCTGAGCGACTCGCACCGGGACACGGTCGTGCCCCGGTGACTACCCCTGAAAGAGGTGCAATGGGCGAGTTCCACGCGGAGATCAAGGGCCGTATCAACGAGACCCACCGATCGCTCCAAGCTGCCAGAGCGGCTGGAGACGACTTCCTCGCCGACACGCACGCGTCGGAGTTGGAGGACCTCTACCGCATCGCGGCCCGTAACGGCGTCGACACCTACGCCTAGGGCCTGTCCTCGAAGTCCTTCCTGAGCCCCCGAAAGCGGCGAGAACGCCCAGGGGTTCCGGAGGCGCCGCAGGTGCGACTGCGAGGAACGAGCCGTCGCGCCGTGGACGTCGAGGGTTCCCGCACTCCGGGTACCCGTGCGGAAGTCGAGTGCGGCGAAAGACTCGAGGAGAACACCACCCGATCGTTCCCCCGGGGCGGGGCGTGGAGCACGGCTCCACGCCCCGCCCTCTGTGTGGCCCGGGCCGCGCGGTAGGGCCATCGCCCCTCTCATCCGTCGGTGTCGGCTCCCAGCGGGGCGAGGAGGTCGTCCAGCGCCTCGTAGAGCCCCGGGGGGCCCGCGATGACCAGGTCCTCGCTGGGCGGTCCGCCGCGCGCGCCCGCCACGCGTACGCCCGCCTCCTGCGCGACCAGGCTGGGAGCGGCCCAGTCCCAGATGTTGAGACCCCGTTCGTAGTAGGCGTTGTAGTGACCCTCCGCCAGTCCGACCAGGTCCAGGGCCGCGGAGCCGCCCCGCCGAATGTCCCGGACGTACGGGATCACCCCTTGGAGGACCCGGGCCTGCCGGAGACGGCGCTGGGAGGAATAGCCGAAGCCGGTGGCGACCAGGGCCCGTTCCAGCGGCACGGCCGGTGGCGCCTGGAGCACGTGGCCGTCGCGGCGCGCGCCTCCGCCGAGCACCGCCTCGTACATCCGGCCCCGCCCGGGGACGTTCACGGCGGACGCGACGACCACACCGTCCACCTCCGCGGCGATGCACACGCCCCAGTCGGGCTGGCCGTAGAGGTAGTTGACGGTGCCGTCGATGGGGTCGACGACCCAGCGCACCCCGCTGGTGCCCTCCTCGTCGTCACCCTCCTCCCCCAGGATCGCGTCGTCGGGACGCGCGGCGAGCAGACGGGTGCGGATGAGGTCCTCGGTGGCCCTGTCCATCTCCGTGACGACGTCGGTGGGGCTGGACTTGGTGTCGAGAACGGTGATGCCCGCCTGCCCCCGCGCGGCGAGTTCGCCCGCCTCCGCGGCCACGGCGACGGCCAGGTCGCGCAGGCTCTCCCGTTCGGATACGGCGTCGGTGGTGCCCAAAGGATGTCCTCCCGGTCGTGGATGGTCTGGTGCACGGAATCGGCTCCCGGACGTGGGTCCGGCCGGGCACCGCGGTGACACCCGGCCGGGATCGGGCCGATCAGAGCAGTTCGGGCCTGCTCCACTCCTTGCCGTGCACATGGTGGTCGAGGAAGGCGAACACCGTCTCGTACCAGATCCGGGCGTTCCCGGGCGTGAGGATCCAGTGATTCTCATCGGGGAAGTAGAGGAACTTGGCGTCCACCTCGTGCAGCATCAGGTCGCGCCACAGGCGCAGGCCCTCGGAGATGGGCACCCGATAGTCCTTGTCACCGTGGATGACGAGCATCGGTGTGCGGATGTGGTCCGCGTGCAAGTGCGGCGAGTTCAGGGTGTAGCGCTCCGGGCGCTCCAACGGGGTGCCGAACTCGTGCTCCCACACCGGCGGGTAGTCGGTGGTTCCGCTGAAGGCGTCCAGACCCCACAGGGAGGCGTGGGAGACGATGGCCCGGAAGCGGTCGGTGTGGCCGGCGATCCAGTTGGCCATGTAGCCGCCGAAGGAGCCGCCCATCATGGCGGTGCGTTCGGCGTCGATGTCCTCACGCGCCTCGGCGGCGTCGGTGATGGCCATGACGTCGGCGAAGGTGCGCGGTCCCCACTTGCCCCAGGCCCGACGCAGCATGTCCTGCCCGTAGCCGGTGGACAGGGCGGGGTCCGGCAACAGGACGGCGTAGCCCCGTGCGGCGAGCAGCCAGGGGTTCCAGCGCCAAGACCACCCGTTGAAACTCATGTAGGGACCTCCGTGGACCCAGAGCATGAGCGGGGCGGGTGACTCCGCGGACGCCTCCTCGGGCAGCACCAGCCAGGCGCGGACGCGTGTGCCGTCGTCGACGGTGGTCTCGATCTCGGTGAGCGTGCCGGGCATGCTCAGCTCCGACCCGGGCGTGCGCAGGCGGGTGGGCGGGCCGTCGGTGGCGTCGGCTGCCAGTCGCACGGGGGCCGGCGGGGAGTCCCAGGCGTCACGCAGGGCGTACACGTACCGGCCGTCGGGGGACGGGTTGATGTTGCTGTAGGCACCGTGGTCACCGGTGATACGGGTGACCTCCCCGCCGGCCAGATCGATCCGGAAAACGGGACGACGGCCGTTCTCGTCGGCCACGAGGAAGACCGCGCCGGAGTCGGCGGCCCAGGCGAGTTCGCGCGGCCACAGCTCGTGCTCGGGAAGCAGGTCACGTCCCTGTCCGGTGGCCAGGTCGATGAGCCAGGCGGTCTGGTCACGGGGCTCACCGTCGTACTCGCCCTCGGAGCCGCGGACGAGCAGGACGTGGCGTCCGTCCGGAGAGACGAGCGGGCCGCCGAAGTCGTGGCCGGGATCGGAGGCCAGAGTACGACGATCCCCGGTGGCGGTGTCGATGGCGACGACGTCGGAACGGTGGGCGCCCCTGCCGACGGGGACCCGCCACTCGGTGAGCAGGAGGCCGCCGTCGGGGCTCAGTTCGGCGCCGGCGTTCAGCAGGGCCATCCCGGCGTCGGGGGTCAGGTCCCGCAGCTCGCCCAGACGGGCGTCGTCGTCGGCGGGCGGATCGGCGACGAAGTGACGGGGATGGTCGGGACCGACATCACTGTCCCAGGAGCGCACGGGCAGCGTCTCGTGGAGGATCGCGGTGACTCCGGCCTCCTCACGTGCCTTGCGCGCCTGTTTGTCGGCCTCCTCGTCCTGGCTGCCCGGGAGGGTCTTGGAGGTCAGGGCGACCAGGCCCGACTCCCGGGCGACGGTGAAGGAGCCGATCCCGCCGGGCCGGGAGGCGACCTGGCGGGCCTCGCCGCCGTCGGCGGGAAGCAGCCACAGGGCGGCCCCGGTTCCCTCCTCCTTGGACTCGGGGTCGGGTCGGCCGGTGGTGAACAGGACCGAACCGTCGGGGAGGAAGCCGACGGTGCCCTCGCCCTTGGCCGAGCGGGTCAGGCGCCTGGGGGCGCCTCCGCCCTCGGACTCGGGAAGGACGTCGATCTCCCACAGGGCGCTGCGGAAGGAGGTGGAGTCGGGGGCGAGGCCACTGACGGGTGCCACCAGGCGGGTGCCGTCCGGTGACAGGCGTAGCCCGTTGACACGGCGGAGGCGGACGTACTCCGGCAGTTCATACCAGGAACGAACCAAGACACATGCTCCTACGTCTACTCGTGCTTCGGTCCGTCCCGGTCGGGGAGGACCGTGGGGGAGGCCGACTTCCCACCCGCGTCGAGGTGGGGTCATCAGCGTTTACCCCACCCTGTCACACCCGGTTCCCCTTCTGCTCGGCCTCGTGCCGACGGTCCGGCTCGAAGGGGCGCTCCGAACGTCACGCCCACCGCGGACCAGTGGTGCGGCCCACCGGCCGCACCGGTCCCTCACGCCGAGCAGGAGCAGTCCGTGCATCGTGCCAGGGTGCTCAGGCGTCGGGGCTCGGCCTGGCCGGTGTACTCGCGGACCAGATCGGTGACCATGGTCACGAACGCGGGATGCGTACCGGGGCTGAGCGCGCGCTCGTAGCCGAGCCCCAGCTTCTGGGCCGTCTCCCGGGCCTCCACGTCCAGGTCGAACTTGACCTCCATGTGGTCGGAGACGAAGCCGTGCGGGATGACGACCACCGCCGGAACGCCCTCGGCCGCCAGCTCCTCCATGCGGTCGTTGATGTCCGGCTCCAGCCAGGGCTGGCTGGGAGGACCGCTGCGGCTCTGGTAGACGACCTCGTGGTCGTGGTCACCGCCGAGCCGCTCCACCACCAGGCGCGCGGCCTCGGCGAGCTGGGCCCCGTAGGCGCCCTCGGGACCGAATCCGTGGCCCGGGCCACCGCTGGCCTCGGCCATGGAGGTGGGAATGGAGTGTGCGGAGAAGAGCAGGCGGGCGCCCTGGCGCTGACCGTCGGGCAGGGCGTCCAAGGCCGCGCGGGTGTGCTCGACCAACGGCTCGATGAACCCCGGGTGGTCGTAGAAGGGTCGGATGAGGTCCACCTCGGGGGCGTCCTCGCCCAACGCGGCGCGGGCCCGGGCGATGTCCTCCTCGTAAGCGGTGCGGCTGGACCAGTTGCAGTAGGCGGAGGTGGCCAGCGCCAGCACCCGGCGCACCCCGTCCTCCTTCATCCGGGCGAGGGTGTCGGTGAGCATCGGCGCCCAGAACCGGTTGCCCCAGTAGATCGGCAGCTCGATCCCCTTGGCGGAGAAGTCCGCGGTGATCGCGGAGAGGAGATCGCGGCACTGCTGGTTGATGGGGCTCACACCACCGAAGAGGAAGTAGTGCTCACCGACCTCGGCGAGCCGTTCGCGCGGGATGTTGCGGCCACGGGTGACGTTCTCCAGGAACGGGATGACCTCGTCCTCGCCCTCCGGCCCACCGAAGGAGATCAGCAAAAACGCGTCGTAGTAGCTCATGCGCCCTATGAAACCAGCTTCTGGGCACCTGACCGCGTCGGCTCCCGCAAAGACGCGTTGTGGTCTTGGACTCTCCCGGCCCCGGATGACTCCGGGCCGTTGGGGCCCTGGCCGCCCGGGCCCCCGGTCGCTAGGGTCTGCCCATGACGGATGTGGTGTGGCGAACGTGGGCGGATACCTACCAGGCCCGGCCCAGGCGTACGGCGACCCCGGGCAGTACCGCTCAGGTCGCGGCGGCGGTCTCCTCTGCCGCCGCCGAGGGCCTACGGGTCCGCATGGTCGGTACGGGGCATTCCTTCACCGACGTGGCCGTCACCGACGGCCTGCTGCTCTCCCCCACCTCGTTGACCCGGGTGCGCTCGGTCGACCCGTCCGCGGGCACCGCCACGGTCGAGGCGGGCCTTCCCCTGTGCGACTTCAACGACGTGTTGGCCGGGCACGGCGTGGCCTTGGCCAACATGGGCGACATCGCCGTGCAGACCATGGCGGGCGCGGTGCAGACCGGTACCCACGGTACCGGCCGGGACGCCGGTGGCCTGGCCGACCAGGTGGTCGGTATGGAGATGGTGCTCGCCGACGGCTCGGTGGTGGAGTGCTCCGCCGACGAGGAACCCGACCTGTTCCATGCGGCGCGGGTGGGTCTGGGCGCCTTCGGCGTGGTCACGGCCCTGACGATGGCGGTGCGCCCGGCGTTCCTGCTGCACGCCCGTGAGGAGCCCATGCCGCTGGAGGAGGTGCTGGAGCGCCTGCCCGAACTGCGCGCGGACAACGACCACTTCGAGTTCTTCTGGTTTCCGCACACCGGCAACACCAACACCAAACGCAACAACGTCAGTGCGGGACCGGCCCGGCCCCTGACCCCCTTCCGGGCCTGGCTGGACGATGAGTTCCTGTCCAACACGCTCTTCGAGAGGGTCAACCGCTTCTGTCGCCGGTTCCCCGCCACGGTGCCCGCGGTGAACCGCGTCAGCTCGCGGGCACTGTCCGCGCGCAGCTACACCGACGCCTCGTACCGGGTCTTCGCCTCGGTGCGCGACGTGCGTTTCGTGGAGATGGAGTACGCGATCCCCGCCGAGCACGTGGTGGAGGTCCTGCGCGAGGCGCGCTCCATCCTGGACCGGGGCGGGCACCGGGTGAGTTTTCCCGTCGAGGTGCGCTTCGCCCCGGCCGATGACGTGTGGCTGTCCACCGCCTACGGACGTGAGACGGCCTATGTGGCGGTGCACGTGTACCAGGGAACGCCCCACGAGGCCTACTTCGCCGACATGGAGGCGCTCTTCACGTCCGTGGGAGGGCGCCCCCACTGGGGTAAGAAGCACACTCGCGATCGTTCCTACCTGGAGAGCGTCTACCCGATGTTGGGCGAGGCCATGGCGGTGCGCGAGCGGGTCGACCCCGGGCGTCGGTTCACCAACGCCTACCTGGACCGGGTCCTGGGCTGACCCGAAGCCCGCGGGGGCCTGGGACGGTCGAGGAGCGGCGTCTCAGCCTTCCGGTGGTGCGGCGGGCTCGGGAGCGGGATCCGGGTCCGGTTCCGGAGCGGGAGCCTCCCCGTCCTGTTCTCCGGTTCCTGGTGCGGGAACCTGCTCGCCCGGTGCCTGGGGCTCCTCCACGGGCGGGTCCGCGGGTGTCGGATCGGTGCCGTCATCGCCCTGGGTGCCGTCTTCGGGCGCCCCCGGACCGGGGACCGACTGCTCGCCTGTACCGGGGGCCTGTTCCTCCGGTCGTCCCGGCATGGCATCGGGTCCCTCCTGCGGGGTGTCTGGCGTCTCCGTGCCCTCCTCGGGATGGACGGGAGCGGAGACGCTGCCACCGAACAGAGTGGGGGCGCTGGGCTCTTCGCTACCGCGCGTCCACGAGGTCAGCGAGCGTCCGGTGAAGAGCTCGAACACCAGGATCACCAGCATCACCAGGATGAACACCGCCGCGGCCGGAACGGCCAGGGAGCGCCACCCGCGCCGCCCTTCGGGTTCGGAGGGCGGATCCCCGGTGACGGTGTCCCCGGTCGTCTCGGGCAGCTCCCGGGTCTGCTCGACCCCGCTCGACCGCACGTTCCCGTGCATCGCCTCCGTGTCGGAGTCGCTCTTGGTCCTCGCCAGGTTCGGGACGGGTACGCCGGTGCGGGCGACGGCCTTCTCCGCCAGTTGTCTGGCCTGTTCGCCGCTGCGCGAGAACCAGTGCTGGAGCATGGGACTGACGAGGGTGCTGAGCGTGGCCATGACGGCGGCACCGATGACCGTGCCGTACACGTTCAGGTAGGAGGCGGCGGTCGCGGCCGCCAGCGTCGCGGCACCGGCTCCCGTGACCTGGGAGAGGCTCAGGCTGACCCGTTTCTTCTCGCCGCCTTCCTCCTCCTCTTCCTCCAGGTCCTCATGATGTCCGGTTCGAGCCATCCGATCCTCTCTCTTCGTCGGCCGTGCCCGGGGGTCGCGCAGGGGCGCGACGGGAGCCAACGGGCACGGGATGGGCGTGTGGCGGGGCAGATGACCCCACAAGCCCCAAAGGGGACATTCCCCCCATAGAAGGACAACCCAGACCAAGGGGGCAAGGTTCCGGTAACACCATCAAATAAGATTCATCACCCTCTGGCGAACCACGGCGTGTCGAGTTGCGCACCAGAGCATCCCCTCAACCGAAGAACATACCCAGATCGGAGTTTTTCCCAGGCCTGGGGTGATTCGAGGTGTGCGGGATACCATCACGGCGGAGCCTTCGTACGGGATCTGCGACATTCCCCCGCGATCGCTCCCGGTCGGTGAAGGGTCGGCGTGTCAAGATTGGCAACGAAGAGCGACCGTGAGGGCTCCGGGACACCCGGGGCATCTCCCACCGCGGCACACGCCGCGGATCGGGAGGCGGGCACAGTTCGGACATGCCGGACGCGGTAGTGGCCGAACAGTTGTCGGCCGACCAGACTTGGAGAACGCGGGGGCCGGTCGCAGGACCTGCCCTCGACGGGACGCGAAAGGGAGGGCGATGCACGAGCTTCGCCTCGTGGCCGTGAGCGAGGACGGCACCTACCTGGTGCTCGCCAGCGCCGGCCGTGGAACCCGTTTCACGCTGCCCGTCGACGACCGCCTCCGCGCCGCAGTACGCGGCCAGTTCTCCCGGCTCGGCCAGTACGAGATCGAAGTGGAGAATCCGTTGCGCCCCAAGGAAATCCAGGCCCGTATCCGGTCCGGCGAAACCGCGGAGGCCATCTCCGAGATCTCCGGTATACCGATCGAACGGGTCCGCTGGTTCGAGGGCCCTGTCCTCCAGGAACGCGAGTACATCGCCCAGCAGGCCCAGCGCGCCGGCGTGCGCGCCGACGGCGACGCCGCTCCGGAAAGCTCCCTGGAGGAGTTGGTCACCAAACGGATCGGCGCCCACCAACTGGAGACCGGTGATGCGGTGTGGGACTCGTGGAGGCGCGAGGACCGCACATGGCAGATCAAGCTCGTCTTTCTGCACGGCGGTGAGGAACGTGTCGCCCACTGGCTGTACGAACCCAGACACAACACCGTCACCCCGGCCGACGAGGAGGCCGCCCGGTTCTCCTCCCCCGACCCCGAACCCGCACCCGCCCCCAGTGCGAACGTGACCCCCTTCGCACCACGTCGTGCCGAGGCCGGAACCGACCCGTCCCGCCCCGATCCCGAACGTCGACCCGACCACTCCGCGCCCGGGAGTCCGCTCGCCGACACACCCCTGGGAGAGCCGATGCGCCCCGCGAGGGCGTCTCGTTCGGGGCACCTGCACAGAACGGATCCCGTACCCTCCGAACACCGGCCGGCCCGGTACGGGGAGAGCCGGGAGGCCGAGACGTACGCGGAGCGCGAGCACTTCCCGCCCCCGGCCGAATCCACCCCGTACCAGCGTCCCGAACCCGCGGAGCGGCTCCGTCACCGGCCCGAGACCGAGCAGTGGACCCGCCCCACGGTGGACACCGAACCGGTGGAGCATCCCCGACGGCCCGAGCGTCGTCCGCTCTCCGACCGGCCCTTGGAGACCCGGAGCACGCGGGCCGCCGATCCCGAGATCGCCCCTCCCGCGGGGGAGACGCCTCCGCGTCCGGCACCACGCCGTCGCCGGGCCACCATCGACCTCAACGACAACGGCGCCCCGCGCCGTGCCGCGGACCAGCCGCCCGCGGTCCCGGCCACCGCCAACGCGGCCAACGACGGCACCGCGGCCAAACGCAAGGGACGCGGTCGCCGCGCCTCGGTGCCCTCATGGGACGAGATCATGTTCGGTTCCAAGAAGGACGAGTAGGCACCGGCCCGCCCTCACCTCCGGGGCGGTCGCACCCGAGGGTGCGGCCGCCCCGGTTCGTCCGGCTCCGCTCCCGCGCCCGTCCTCACGACCCCGACGGGGGTCGAGCGGCATCACGCGCCGCCTCCCCACTCTCCTGAGGGGCCTCCACCAGGAAGGGACGCACCATCTCGGGTGTGACCCGCCCGGCGAAGGCCACCGAACCCGCCAGCGAGGCGTCCTGGGCGGTGTAGCCTCCCAGCCCGGCCCCCACGGTGACCTGCAGGTCCGCCAAGCCCGAACGGCGCTGGAAGAGGGTCTGGGTCCACCTCCACCCGATCACCGCCGAGCGCTCCACCGTCGCCTGCTGCCTGCGTAGCGATCCCGATCGCACGCTCACCCGCTCGCCGTCGTAGCCGTGCCCCAGGGA
>CALGOD010001125.1 GCA_937957845.1 uncultured Nocardiopsis sp. | reverse complement strand
CCACCGTCCAAGACCCCGGCCCCGGACAGGTCCTGGTGCGCAACGACTGGATGTCCGTGGACCCGTACATGCGTGGGCGCATGAACGACGTCAAGTCCTACGTGCCGCCCTACCGCCTCGGTGAACCGATGGAGGGCGGTGCGGTGGGCGTGGTCACCGCCTCGGGCAGCGACGACCTCCCGGTCGGCACCACGGTCCTGCACTCGGCGGGGTGGCGGGAGTACGCTCTGCTGCCCGCCGAGGCCGTGCGCGCGGTGGACGCCTCGCCGGCCCCCGCCCAGGCCTACCTCGGGGTGTTGGGCATGGTCGGCCTCACCGCCTACGCGGGCCTGACCGAGGTCGCCGAGGTCCGACAGGGCGACGTGGTGTTCGTCTCCGGCGCGGCGGGCGCGGTCGGCTCCCTGGCCGGGCAGATCGCCCGCCGCCTGGGAGCCTCCCGGGTGATCGGCTCGGCGGGAGGGCCGGAGAAGAAGCGTCGCCTGCTGGAGGAGTTCGGCTTCGACGCCGCCATCGACTACAAGGAGGGCGGGCTGGAGGACCGGCTCGCCGAGGCCGCACCCGAGGGCGTCGACGTCTACTTCGACAACGTCGGCGGCGACCACCTGCGCGCCGCCATCGCCGCGATGCGACAGCACGGCCGGATCGCCCTGTGCGGTGCGGTCTCCCAGTACAACGCCACCGAGCCCGCTCCCGGCCCCGACAACCTCTTCCTCGCCGTGGGCAAGCGTCTGACCCTGCGTGGGTTCATCGTCAGCGACCACGGTCACCTCATGAAGGAGTACGCCGAACGGGCCTCGGGCTGGATCGCCGATGGGGACCTGCGTACCCAGGAGACCGTGGTCGAGGGCGTCGACAACGCGGTGCAGGCCTTCCTGGACATGATGCGGGGCGCCAACACGGGCAAGATGCTGGTCCGTCTCACGTCCTGACGAGCCGCCCGAGGGGGCCCGAACGGCCGGGGCCGAGCGGTGCGTCCCCTTTCCGAGCGGGAACGCCACCGCTCGGAAAGGGGAGTCGCGACGGTGGTCGGACACGAGCGCTCGGTGCCCTTCCCCACCAGGGAAAGGGACTCGACGGGACCCACTCCGCAGGGGGTGGGCCCGTGGTGTCCCGGGCCTCGTACACACCCACCGCCCCGAGTGGCGTGGTGCCAGGTGGAGGCGTACAGTCCTCTCTGGTGCGTCGGTGAACAAGGACGACGACACCACTCTCTTCTAGGCGAAATCAGATCCGATGACCGTCGTTCCCCTTCGTGCAGCACGTGTTTACCGTTCGGAGGACGCCGAGCGCACCGTGCACGCGTGGTGTCACAAAGCCCTGAGTCGGTGGCCCGAGCTCGTTCCCCTCCCTCCTGTGCAGACACGGTTGGGGAACACGCAGGCCTTCCGCGCCGAGGGCGGCCCCGGCACCCCGGTCCTGGTGCTGCCGGGCACCAACCTCAGCGCGGCCACCACGGTGCCCGCCGCCCGTGAACTGGCCGCGGACCGACCGGTGCTGCTGGTCGACCTGCCCGGACACCCGGGGCTGAGCTGTAACCGGCGCGTCGGTGGCGCCAGGACCGAGACCTACGGTGCCTGGTTGGAGGAGCTCCTGCCTCAGATCACCGACCGACCCGTGCTCGTGCTGGGGCACTCGCGCGGCGCCGCCGTCGCGCTCGCCTCCACACCCTCCCCGCTGATCGCCGGAATGCTGCTGCTCAACCCCGCGGGACTCACCGCGGCCGGTGTCAGCTCGGAGTCGATGCGCGCCATGCTCCCGTGGACGGTCCTGCCCAACGAGCACACCAGTGGAAAGCTGCTGGAGTTCCTCAGCGGCTCGTCCACGGCGTGCGACAGGTACCGGGCCGAGATCGAGTGGCTGACCCTGGTGGCCCGGCACTGCCGGACGGGTTCCGTCCCCGGTCCACTGCCCGCCGAACACTTCGGCGACTGGGCGGACACCCCGGTCGTGGTCGCGACCGGAGCGCGCGACCCGCTCTTCTCTTCGGCCCGCCTGCACGGACCGACCCATCGATTCCTGGACACCGACGTCCACACGATCGAGGGAGCGGGTCACCTGTCGCTGCACGAACAGCCCCAGAGGGTGCGAGAGCTGCTGCGGGAGCTCGACACCTGACCCCGCCCGAGAGGGTATCGGGAGCGCCCCGGCGGGGCCCGGGGTGGCCCGGCGCCGGGCCGAGGCCGCAGTGGACCGCCGGCGCTCCCGCCGCGCGGTGCGAGAAGACGAGGAGCGGTCGGAAAACCTCGCGACACGTCGAGTGAATTCGAGAAACGGTGCTGGCTCCCCGAACCGTCGACGCATAGTATGCACAGCCGTGCGATAGCACCACCTGTGCTTCCTTCACCACATTTTCCTTGACGTTTTCGTGTGTCGACAATTGACCTGGGTAAGAACGTTCCCGACTTCTCCCGTGAGTGACGAGAAGGATGAAGGCCCTGCCCAGGGCGTGTTCTTGTCCGAAGTCGACGTGGGCTGACGGGATTCCATCCCCTGGGGGAAAGCCTCCGAAACACCAGAAAGCAGTCGGCATGCTCGAAAAGCTGGCGCAGAAGATGGGCCTCAACACGAACCCGGCGATCTTCTTCGTTCATCACCGGTTCCGGCAGGTCGCCGAAACGGTCCTCGATCTCCTCCTC
>CALGOD010001124.1 GCA_937957845.1 uncultured Nocardiopsis sp. | reverse complement strand
TGCCGCCGTTCGTCTCGTTCGGAGCCTGTCTTCCCCCTGGAGGGGCAGGGCCCCGTACCGGTGCGGGAGGAAAGCTCCCCGGGGCTTAGGCGTCTGGAAGGGCCTCTGGAGGGCGGGGAGGCAGGCCTCGGAGGAGGCTCGTGCGCTGTGAGGCCCCGGACTTCATGTGCTTTGTTGGGGTACCGACTCTCGCAGGCTATTTGCCAGGAGAAGCCCGGGGAGACACTTCTGTGTGCTTCTGAAAATATCTTCTTCTACCCATATCGGGTGAATCTGATTCAGTTACTAATCAGTAGCCAAGGTTCGTCGGCGTGTGTGGGGGAAAGGGGGAGCACGCGTCTGTGCCATGTGAGTCCGAGCGGTCCGTGTAGTCCGTTCGGGTGACCCGAGTAACGCAGAGTCCCCTCCCTCCGACGTGCGGGAACATGGTCGACCCCTGTTCTGGTGAAGGGAATCCGCAGGTCACCAGGGGTTCGTTGAAAAAGTCGCCCGGTGGTCTTTCCTTCCCGTGGAGTTAGCCCACTCTCGCCATGTGCAGTTACTCTTCGTGTGTGTATGATGACACTTCCTCTCGGTGCAATGGTCCTACTGGGCCATATGAGAAATAGGCCTCTTGGGGTCTGTTGGTGAACTGCGGCGGAACCGTAGTTTCGACACAGCGACAACGAGGAAGACAGCGCGCCGAAACGAGCGATCCCCGAAGGCGGGCCGTGCGGCCCCCCGCCCGGCTATGTGACACCGCCCTCGGATCGGCCTGCTTCTCCTCAATCCAGCCGACGATCGCGCCGGTCGGCGGATTCCGATCACCACACATGCTGATCTTGGGAGTGGGGCAACATGTGGAATGAGAAGATGGCAGCACGTGCCAAATGTCGGGAGATCGACCCGGATGCACTGTTCGTGCAGGGGGCGGCCCAGAACCGGGCCAAGCTGATCTGCCGGGGTTGCCCGGTCCGCACGCAGTGTCTGGCCGAGGCGCTCGACAACCGCATCGAGTTCGGTGTCTGGGGGGGCATGACCGAACGCGAGCGCCGTGCCCTGCTGCGCCGCCGCAAGGACGTCACCAGCTGGTACGACCTGCTCACCAGGGCGGAGCGCCACTATGAGCGGGAGCAGGCGGGCTCGGCCGCTACTCCCGTCGCCGCCGGCGCCTAGACGTTGTTCCTCGAAAGAGGCCTCCTTCGACCGCCTCGAACGCGGGAACGCCTGGTGGATGAACGGGGCCCCATCGGACGGGCGCTGCCCGAAGGCCTCGGAGAGAACACGGGGACCAGACGAAAGTCGAGGGGTCCCCCCACCCGAGGAGGGGATCCGGATCAGGGGAGGATCAGGGTCGGCCCCTATGTCCTCAGCCGCTCCGATGGCGCATGATGGTGGGAGTACGGCCGATCGGTGCCGTACTCCCGTCGCCTTTGGGAGTGGGAGTTGGGAGTGACAGCGCAAGACCCTCGGCATCCGATGAAGCGCGCTTGGGGGCCACAGGCGCAGCCGCAGATCCGCCTTACCGACGCCGAGCGCGATGAGGTCATCCAGGTCCTACAGGAGGCCTTCAGTCGTGGCCAACTCGACGAGGAGGAACTCGACGAGCGAACCGACAAGGCCATGCGCGCCAAGTTCGGTGCCGATCTGGAACCCCTGGTGCATGACCTGGGTGTGACTCCCAGCGGGGCTCGGCAGGCGACGCCCACCGGCCCGTTCGACCGTCAGGAGGGCAAGAGCGGGACCGGCTCTCACGCGGCCCTGTCGAGCACCCCTGCCGAGCGTGTCGTGGCCGCGGCCGGGCACGCCGGGAACTATTTCTTTCCCGTCCTCGTGCCCCTGCTCCTCTTCCTGGTCAGTGACAGGGTCTCGCCCTATGTGCGTCGCCAGGCGATGGAGTCGCTCAACTTCCAGCTCTTCTGCATCATCACCGGACTCGCGAGCGTGTTCCTGTTCTGGCTCGTCCTTCCCCTCCTGGTGACGGTGGCGGTCGCCCTGGGCTGGGCGGTGCTTCCGGCCGTCGCCGGCATCGCAGCCCTCATGGGGAGGAACTGGCGCTACCCGATGTTCTTCCGCGTCCTCAAGGACGACTGAGCGAGAACACCGAGTCTCGCCGCCGGAGAACGACGAAGCCGGGACAGAAGGACTTCTGTCCCGGCGAGGAGAGCGACCCGCACGCGACCGGATGCCCCCGTCGTGTCCGAGGTCCGCTCGCGTCGTTCCGGTGAGTGTTCAGCGAGGGTCCCGGGCGTCGCCCGGTGGATTCCCGCTCAGCTCCCGGGCTGGCCGTTCTCCCTTGAGCGGTTCTCCCCGGCGGCCGTGCGGACGGTCTCCTTGGACTTGCCCTTGGCCGTGCGAGCGGTCTCCTTGGCGGTCTCCTTGGCCTTGGAGGCCGTTTCGGAAGCCCTCTCTCCCAGGTTCTCCCTGGTCTCCCGGACCTGATCGCGCGCCTGGTCCAGGTGCTCCTGCCATTCGGCGTCCTGGGACGCCTGACGCATGCGGACGAGCGAGTACACGAGCAGACCGCCGATCACCGCCGCTCCCCCCACGAGGGCCCCCCGGGGGACACGGCGCTTGCTCGTACGGAGCAGTCGCATCCCGCGGCTCCCAGGACTGGGGTCGACGCGGTGTGCGGCGGCGTTGAGCATCCCCGCCACACGCGGTGCCACAGTGTCCTCCACGCGCAGCGCCGCGGTCTCCAAGCGGGGAGCGGTCCAACCGCGAGCCTGGAAGAGCTTCACAGCGGCCTGGTCGCGTGCCTGGTCCGCGTAGGGACCGAGCCTGTCGGCCTGTTCCCGAGCCAGATCCTGCAGGCGGGCGAGAGCGAGGGTGAGCTCCGCCTCCTTGCGTGCCTTGCGCCGCTTGGAAGTGATAGGCACGTTGTCAGCTCCTTCGATCGTTCACCGGTTCTACGTGGCCCACCCGGCGTGACCGGTGTTCGGTGACATACGGGCGGATTTTCCGTCGTTCTTCCCGTTACCCAGGTGTTATCTCAACATACGTCCTCTCCAAGTGTGATCTACGTTTCGACACCGCCCGGAGGGTTTTCTCCACCCGAAAGGTACGAAAGCCCAAGAACCCGAGGGCGGTCGCGGAGCTGGGAGCCCGCCTCAGACCGAGCCCGGGGTGTGGACGGGTAACGTGAGCACGTAAGCAAAGTCGATCGAAAGGCACGTAGGTGTCGGACTCCACGGGTCAGCCCACCGCGCGGCTGAACACCTCCAAGGGAACCATCGTCGTCAAGCTGTTCGAGGAGGAGGCTCCGGAGACGGTCGCCAACTTCATCGGCCTGGCCGAGGGTTCGAAGCAGTGGATGGACCCCACCACGGGCAAGCCGTCCAACAAGAGCCTGTACGAGGGCACGATCTTCCACCGTGTCATCGACGGCTTCATGATCCAGGGTGGTGACCCGCTCGGTACCGGTCGCGGTGGCCCGGGCTACACCTTCAAGGACGAGATCCACCCGAACCTGCGCTTCGACCGCCCGTTCCTGCTGGCCATGGCCAACGCCGGCCCGGGCACCAACGGTTCGCAGTTCTTCATCACGGTGGAGAAGCCGTACTGGCTCGACGGCCGCCACACCATCTTCGGTGAGGTCGTCGAGGGCGACGACGTCGTCACCGCGATCTCCCAGGTCGCCACCGACTCCCAGGACCGTCCCCGCGAGGACGTGGTGATCAACAGCATCGAGATCACCCGCTAGCGGCGACGGCGAGCCGATCCCGAGGAGGAACCCTCTCCATGACCTCATCCCCGCCGCCGTTCGGAGCCTCGTCCGAGTCGGGGTCCCAGGCTTCCCGCACCTGTTACCGGCACTCCGACCGGGAGACCGGAGTCAGCTGCACCAGGTGCGAACGGCCCATCTGCCCGGACTGCATGGTCGAGGCGTCGGTGGGCTTCCAGTGCCCCGAGTGCGTCTCGGAGGGGAACCGCGGGGTGCGTCGGACCCGGACCACGTTCGGGGGAAGGCCGGTGGCCGCCCCCTACGTGACGTGGACGATCCTGGGCTTGATGGTGGCGGGGTTCATCGCTCAACTGGGCACGTCCGACCCGGTCGGACGTGCGGGGGCCTCTCCGTTGGTCCTCGAGTTCGCCATGCTCGGTCTGGGCCACATGGACGGGGTCCTCCTCGGCGTGGTCGCCGGTGAGTGGTACCGGTTGATCACGGCCGCCTTCCTGCACGGCAGCATCTTCCATCTGCTGTTCAACGGCTACGCCATGTACGTCCTGGGCATGCAGCTGGAGCGTTGGCTGGGGCACGGACGTTTCCTGGCCCTGTGGGTGCTCGGTGCGCTCTCGGGCTCGGTCCTCAGCCTCCTGGTGGCGCCCCACCAGTTGTCCGTCGGCGCCTCAGGAGCGATCTTCGCCCTTTTCGGAGCGGTGTTCGTGGTCGGCAGGCGGCTGCGCC
>CALGOD010001123.1 GCA_937957845.1 uncultured Nocardiopsis sp. | reverse complement strand
CCGCCCTCGGCGGTGACCAGGGTCTGGGTCGGCTTCTTGCTCTCACCCTTGAAGAGACGGCCCATCTCGACGGTGGCCGTGGTCTCCAGGGAGAAGGCGGCCTCGCCCGGCTCGGCGTCGGCCGGAACCGAGAAGCCGACCTTGTCGCCGTTGCCGACCTCGGTGACCGGCTCGCCGGTCTCCAGGTCGACGAGCTCGACGCCCTCGGGGGCGGTCAGGTCGACCGGGATGGAGGCCGCGCTCGTCTCGATGACGAACTCGCCGATGGTCTCGCCGGCCTTGCCGGAGGCCTCACCCGGGGTGATCTTCAGGGAGGCTTCGGGCTCCGCGGTCTGGGGCAGGTCCTCGGCGTTGGAGGTGAGGTACTCGTACAGGGCCTTGACGTTGGGCTGGTTACGAGAGTCCAGGTCCACACCGTTGCTGAAGTGCCAGATCGCGGCCTGGGTGGCGCCGAGGGCCTCGTCCTTGGTGAGGCGGTTGATGCCCGCGGCGGAGGCCAGCTCCTCGGCGCTCACGGTCGGGTAACCGTTCTGGAGGATCCAGTGGACCTTCGCGGGCTCGGCGAAGTCGCCCTTGCCCGGGTAGTTGGCCCAGTCGTCCTCCAGGTACCACGCCTGCGAGCGGATGCTCGTCTCGAAGTCGATGCAGTACATCTTCAGGACCGCACCGTCTTCGAGCTCCATGTTGAAGAGGGTGGTCCCGATGGTGCTGCCGCCCATGGAGACCCGAACGCCGGTCTCGGCGTTGCCGACGTACTGACCGCGAGCGGAGCTGTCAGAGGTCTCCACGTCGGCGGCCGCGGGGGCGGCGAGGCCGAAGGCCAGGAACGCGGCGGCGGTGGCCGCGAGGCCCGCGCGCCCGGCGGTACGGGGGAGAGAGGATTTACTCAAATCGTGTCCCGGTGTGTTCTAGGAGTAACCGGATAGGGGTATCCGCCCAAGGGGCAGTGAGAAACCGGTAGGACGGATGCGGTGGCTACGGCTCGGCGGCCTGGCGAGAGGCCACCTCGTGCGTTCACCCGGGGGTTCACCATGTCGGACTCGGGAGATGTGCGCCGCGTGGGGTGGGCGCGATCTTTCCGGGTGGGCTCGCTGTGACGCGGGAGCTCGCCGCACTCGGCCGTATGGGGTGCCAACGCGTGCTCGATACTAGCGACCCTTCTGCCCGGTTCCAAGCCGGTTCGCAAAAATGTGACCGAATACGGGCAGGAAAAAAAGGGAAGCAAGCAAAACCATATTATGGCCGAAAGTCAGGCAACCAGATGCGCTTTCATGCGTCCCCCGGCCCGTTCAGTCGCGCCGTTTCCGCCCCAGTACCAAGATGATCAGGCCTGATACCACCAGAGCCCCCGCGATGACCAGAAGCCCCGACAACCAGGTACCGGTGTTGGCCAGATCCTCTTCCTGGATTCGGTCATCCGCTTCCGGGGATACCGCCGCCTCCGGTGTGTCCGTCTGCGCGGCCTCCTCGGGGGAGGGCCCCCCGTCCTCCTCCGGCCCTGGAACGGGCGTCTCCTCGGAGGCGCCTTCCGGCCGCCAGGTGAACGTCGCGGTGTCCACACTCGTGGCCGAGCCCGCCTCCGCCGTCACCAACGGCTGGGTGCGCAC
>CALGOD010001122.1 GCA_937957845.1 uncultured Nocardiopsis sp. | reverse complement strand
ACGAGTCCGCACCGTCGACCTCGGTCGGGACGCTTCTGGTCCGCGATGTACTCCTTGACCGGGGCGAGCCGCGCACCCCCGCACGACGCGGCGAAGTAGGACGGCGACCGGAAACGATCTCCCCACAGGTACCTGCGGATGTGGCCGGGGAACTCCTGGCGGAGCCTGCGGGCGGACACCCCCTGAAGGCTTCCGACCAGTCTGGAGATGGCGACCTTGGGCGGGTGGTGCTCCGGCAGGTGTACGTGATCGCGTTCGAGCACGGCGTGCCGCGTGAGTGCGAGCTGCGCGAGCACACCTACGCCGAACTCAAGGCCCAAGGCTTGGGGGCACGGGCCGCCCGGCACACCATCAAGGAGGTGCGCGACGCCTACACCACTTCGAAGGCGAAAGTCCGCGCCGGCAACCTCGGCAAGGAACGCCCCAAACGTCGTCGCAGGGCGGAGTCCAGGCCCATCGTGTTCCGACCCGAGTCCGCCCGGCCCTACGACGACCGGTGTTCGAGCCGGCACATCGACAAGCAGGACCGTGCCGACCCGGGGCTGTTCATGTACCAGGGGTGTGGGGTCGTCGCCCACGCCGACCGGAACGCCTCCCCGCCACCCGTGGCGAGAGTGTGTGGAACGCGGGGCGTGAGTCACGCGTCCCTGTCACCCCCTAGGGGTGTCCGGACGGAGGAGTCCATCCCAGCAGCCAGTCGGGCACGACCTCCGAGCCCGACCCTTGAGAGCCGGGTCAAGTCGACTCCCGGTCGGCGCCCCAGCCCGTCAAGGAGCGCACCCGCAGTTCGGTGAAGCGGGCGGTGTCGCGCTCGGACGAGAGCAGGCTGCCCACGACCGCGCACACGAAACCGACGGGGACCGCGAACAGGGCCGGGTTCTCCATCGGGAGGAGCTGGATGTCGATCCAGGCGGGCAGCACCGACAGGTTCTCGCCGCTCACCGGGTCGACCTTGCCCGACATCACCGGGGACAACAGCATCAGCAGCAGGGTCGCCGACAGTCCGCCGTAGACCGCCCACTCCACGCCCGCGGTGTTGAAGCGCCGCCAGAACATGGTCAGGACGATGACCGGAAGGTTGGCGGCGGCCGCGATGGCGAAGGCCAGGCCCACCAGGAAGGCCACGTTCTGTTCCCGTGCCTGGACCGCCAGCAGGATCGCGACGCCGCCGACCACACAGGCGGAGAGGCGCGCCATCCCCACCTCCTGCGACTCACGGGGGCGTCCCCACATGAGGATGTGGCCGAACAGGTCATGGGCCATGGAGGAGGACGAGGCCAGCGTGAGACTGGCGACGACGGCGAGGATGGTGGCCAAGGCGACCGCGGATATCACCGCGAGCATCACGGCCGCCCCCACCGGTCCGGCGGTCAGGCGCCCCAGTTCCTCGGCGAGCATCGGTACCGCGGTGTTCCCCGAGGGGTCCGCCTCCGCGATGC
>CALGOD010001121.1 GCA_937957845.1 uncultured Nocardiopsis sp. | reverse complement strand
CTGGGGCTGGGACACCACTTCTCCGGCAGGAGGCTC
Organism: uncultured Nocardiopsis sp.; assembly: GCA_937957845.1. Lineage (GTDB taxonomy): Bacteria > Actinomycetota > Actinomycetes > Streptosporangiales > Streptosporangiaceae > Nocardiopsis. The sequence continues at coordinate 2,624 of CALGOD010001121.1, read as the reverse complement.
CCCTCACGGAAGGACATGGCGACCACTCCCCCGTGGCGCACCCGAGCCTCGTGGTCGAACGGCACCCTACACACCACATGACCGGCGCCGAAAAAGCACAAAACTCATAAATTCCCACAAATGCCATGTAGCAACTGGCCACATCCGGCCAGAACCTCACACATATGACTTTTGTGGGTGTTGTACCCGCACGGGCGATTCGTACGGTTGCCTCTTCCCTACACGCGATTCCGTTCCCCTACGGAACGAAGATGCGGAGGCATCCCCGTGCGCACAGCACGCGTGAGCATCCTGACCGCGGGCACCCTGGCGGCCGCCCTGTCCGCGTCCCTCGCGGCGGTCTCCCCCGCCGCCGCCGACCCCTTGACCGACGCCCCGTCCCTCTCCGACTTCCACGACCAGGAACCGGTGTGGGCACCTTGCACCGAGGGGGTGCTCCAGGGCCTGGAGTGCGCGGACATCGAGGTTCCGTTGGACTACTCCCGGCCCGATGGTGAGCGCATCACGGTGGCCATCAGCCGCGCGACGGCCACCGACCCCGACAACAGGCGCGGCGTCCTGCTCACCAACCCCGGTGGCCCCGGGGGGCATGGCAGGAGCCTTCCTCTTCCGTACGATCCGTGGACCGGCACCGGAATGCTCGGCGGCGGTCGCCTGTCCGAGGTGTACGACATCATCGGCATGGACCCGCGCGGCGCCGGGGGATCCTCGCCCCGGTTGGACTGCGGGGCCGCGCTCCCGCCTCTGTACCCACGCCCGACGGACGCCGAGGTCTCCGAGGTCACCCGGTCGACGATCTGGTACCAGCGTGCCTGTGAGCGAACACAGGCGGACCTACGCCCGCACATGACCACGGCCAACACCGCGCGGGACATGGACGTCGTCCGCGCCGCGTTGGGAGAGGAGAGCATCGACTACCTGGGATATTCCTACGGCACCTACCTGGGCGCGGTCTACGGCAGCCTGTTCCCCGAGCGACTGGATCGCAGCGTGCTGGACTCGTCGGTGCACCCCGACGGCATCTGGCGCGGTGTCTTTCTCATGCAGGCCCCGGCCTACAGCGCGAACATGGACCGGTACACCGCCTGGGCCGCGGAACACGATGACGTCTACGGATTCGGCTCCACCCAGGAGGAGGTGTACCAGACCTTCGAGGAGACCTCCGCGAGACTGCGGGAGAACCCCCGCGACGACATCGCGCCCGGCGTGGTCTACGACAACCACATGTTCGACTTCGACATCGGCTACAACTCCCGTTTCCAGCATCAGTGGGACATCGTCTCGGACGTCATGGGTCACATCGTCCGGGGCGAGCCGATGCCTCAGGAGTCCACCGCCGGGCTGATGTCCGTCTCGGAGGAGGACTACGGGTCCTCCACGGAGGACCTGTTGACCGCGGTGGTGTGCGAGGCCGAATGGCCGAAACGGATCGGTCTCTACCACGCGGACATGCGCGAATATCGGGAGGAGCACCCTTACGGAACGGGTGCCTACTGGGCCTCACCGCAGGGATGCACCTTCAGCACCCTCGACCGGACCGAAGACCTGGTGGAACTGGAACGCGACGGCTATCCCGAGGGGCTGGTCATCGCCGGCGAGTTCGACGCCAACACCGCCTACGAGGGTGGCCCCGCCATGGCCGAGAGGCTGGACGGTTCGCTCATCACGGTGGCCGGTGACGGCGGGCACGGATTCTACGGGCCCTTCGGGGTGAAGTGCGTGATCGACGCCGTGGACGCCTACCTGGTGGACGGCGCGGCGCCGCGGGACCTCACCTGTCAGGGGCTTCCCCCCGCCGAGCCGACGGTCGGGTCCGAGTCCGACGTCGAGGAGCTCGTGCTGGCGCACGCCCGGATCGGCCCGAGCGGTCTGGGGCTCTGAACTCAGGGCCCGCACCGCCCGAAGCGGTGCGGGCCCTTTCGTCCGTCGGAAGGCGGGTCTAGATCCCCGAACCCTCCAGGGTTCCGGTCGACTGGCCGGCCGGGTCGTAGATCAGGCAGAGGACCTCACGGTCTGCGCCCTCGTTCCATCCGTCCTCCGTGGGGAACCAGGAGGTGAAGTCGAGTCCGGACTCCTCGTAGGAGGTACCGACGAAATCGGCGAACTCGTCGTAACAGATCTCAGTGGCGATCTCCGAGATCCTGTCGAAGCCCGGGTAGAGCCCGGTCTCCTGGACGTCCTCGGCGTGGTAGACCTCGAAGTCGTGGGGCTCCGAGCAGGAGATGGTCGGTGCCTCGGAGAACTCGGAGGGACCCTCTTCACCGAATTCGTTGACGCAGTCCCCCACGTAGATGGCGAAGACGTCGGTGTCCTCCGGCCCGGCGGGCTCGGGCGTGTCCTCGGGCTCGGTGGGCTCGACGACGTCGGTCGGCGTTTCGATGTCCACCGGTTCCGGCGCGACCGTCTCGTCGGTGTTCTGGAAGGCGGGGGGCAGAAGGGGGAGACCGCATCCGGTCAGTGTGAGGGTGGCGGTGCCGAGGGCCAGCGCTCCGAAGGTGATGCGGCCGAGCGGCGAGCGACGCGTTTCGGACAAGGAAGACTCCACTGGGATCGTTGAGGTACTCGAGCCGACGTGGGGGCCGGGGCCGTCGACATCCGACATCTGTCCAGATGCCCGGAACCCA
>CALGOD010001120.1 GCA_937957845.1 uncultured Nocardiopsis sp. | reverse complement strand
CCGGATTCGCCGGCAACGAGGAACTGGCGGCCGAACTGCTGGGCATCACCCCCAGCCGGCTCACGCCCCTGTCCTCGGAGGGAACGCTGCTGGAGGAGGCCGGTGACCGCCGGTGACCGAGGAGACGGGCGGTGGCCCCCGCTCCCGGCACCGGAGGAGTCCCGGTCGGGCCGTCAACGCAGATGGGAGGCGCCGTTGAGGTCGAGAACGGCCCCCGAGGACCAGACCGCCTCGGGTGAGGCCAGATGGCACACGGCCGCGGCCACCTCCTCGGGGCGGGCCACCCGACCGAAGGGGCTCTGCGCGCGGACCTGGTCGGTGAGCCGGTCGGCCACGCGCTCGGTCTCCACGAACCCCGGTGCCACCGACGCGACGGCGATACCGTGCGGGGCCAACGCGACCGCCAGCGACTGGCCCAGTGCGTGCAGCGCGGCCTTGCTCGCACCGTAGGCGGGATGGTCCGGCTCCCCCTTGAAGGCGCCCCGGGAGCCGACGTTGACGATGTGCCCCCGCACACCCCGGTCGATCATGTGCCGGGCCGCGAGGTGGCTGATGTCGGCCGCCGCGAACACGTTCACGTCGAAGGTGGACCGCCAGGCCCGTCGCCACTGCTCGTGGGAGGTCTCCACCGGCGGGTGCGGGGTGTTGACCGCGGCGTTGTTGACCACCACGTCGATCCCGCCCATGCGCTCCACGACCCGCGTGACCAGGTCGGCCGCCGCGTCGGGTTCGGTGAGGTCGGCCCGTACCAGGATGTGCCCCTCACCGGGCAGACGTTCCAGGGTGCGGTGGGCCTCCTGTGGTCGGGAGGAGCAGTGGACGGCGACGCGTTCACCCTGTTCGGCGAAGGCCACGGCGATCGCCCGGCCGATCCCCCGGGAGGCGCCGGTGACCAGGACGTTCCTGCTCAAGAGAGACCTCCCCTGACCGTGGCGGGGACGGTGGCACGGGTTCCCGGATGCTCTGGCATGGGGGAAGTCTAGGCCGCGTTCCTCGCCACGCTCCGCCTCGGTCCATGTTCGAACGTCCCGAGGACGGGAACCTCCGGCACCCGCGGGTCGCGACCGCGAGGAACGGCTCTTCGCGCCTTGTGGCATCTTCAGGACCCCGTGCGCGCTCTCCCCGGTACCGGTGGCTCGGCAGGACCCGCGAAGTACGGACACGGGGCCCCGGAACCGGTGGCTCAGGCGCTCCCGTGGGTCGCCCTCACCGGGCGCAGACCGAAGGGTGTGCCGAAGCCGGTCAGCCAACCGCCCTCGGCCAGGAGCCGGAACGCCTCGTCGGTGACCTCGTGGTCGGGTGCCTGGCGCGGAGGCCAGCCGAAGGCCCGGCCGAGCACCGACCAGCTGGGGCCGTGTCCGTGCTCGGCGCGGTAGTCCTCCACCCAGCGCGCTATCCGCTCCTCCCGACCCACGACCAGGTCACGGGCCCGCTCCGCCACGGGCACCTCCAATGGCGTGGAGGCCGGCGCGGTGAGCGGCGGAGTGGGGGGAGGCAGGGGCACGTAGGCCAGTGGCAGGGTGACCTCGGTCAGGGAGGCGCCCATGACGCCGTTCTCCGCGCTCAGGCCCTCGATCCACGAGATCTCCGTCAGCCATGTGAGCAGCTCCGCCAGCTCCGCGGTGCCCGACAGGGCGCAGGAGCGGACGATCTCGTCGGCACGGACACGGATCCGGCCGTCGGGCTCGGAGTGCAGGGCCAGGTAAGCGGCCACCAGCCTGAGCCGGTTGGGTTTCTTGCGCAGCTTCTTGTGCGCCAGGGCGCGCATGAACCACCCCGAGGCCCGCGACCGCACCCCGTTGCCGACCTTCCACGGGCTGCCCGACAGGCTCGGCAGGTCGCACAACGCGGGGTTGGCGGCGTCCGCCTCCATCACCCTCTCGGGTGTGGTCTCCAGCCAACCCGGACCCGTCAGGGCCACCAACGACGCGTGGGCGTCCTCCAAACGTAGTATGCGCAGGTCCTGGGCGGTGAAGTTGGCCTGCCCCCTCAGCGCCCCGCGTAGGGCGAAGGTGAGTGCGAGCAGGCGGCTGTCGGGGTCCGTTCCCGCCTCCTCCGACGCCGTGCGCTCCCACAGCCGGCGGAAGAAATCCGCGTGGTGCGGACCCATCCGAGGCACGCGCCTGCGGTCGGCGGGGATCTTCTCCTGGGGCCTGGACCGTGCCTCGGCCTGGGCGCGCTTCTTGGCCTTCTTGGCTCTCTTGGCCTCGGCGTTGGTCAGCCGCACGGGTGCTCCGCCCGGCGGGACGCTGATGCCCTGCTCCTTACAGCGCACGCACTCCATGGCCGCGGCCAGGTCCTCGTTGGGGCGGAGGAAACGGGGCGGGGAGATCTCGTCGGGGATGGCTTCCCTGCTGGTTGCGGTGTGCTGCGTCATGGTCAGGAGCGTAGCGACGAAAGCGCGCCGGTGCCGGACATCCGGAGGAATCCCTTCCCGCGGAACGGTCGCTCGGGCGCCGAGCGTGGAAGAAGTGCGCGGGCTGCTCGGAGACGGAGTGTCGGAGTACTTCGCGATGGTGGAAAATACCAAAGCGAACAAATCTCGCATTTAACTCTTAGAGAGCGAAAGCATCCCCCATGTCACTACGTGCCTCCGCTGCCTCCGGGGCGGCGGTGCTCCTCTCCCTGACCCTCGCCGGCTGCGCCACCGTCCACGACACCCTGGACCTCTTCGCCCACAGCGTGCTCACGGGAACTCCCATGAGCACCTACGACCAGGTCGACCGGGACGACCCCTTCGCCGGGAGCCCGGCCGAGGACTACGGGGAGGGTTTCGACGTTCCCGAGGCCGAACCCGTCGGACCCTACGGCCGGGAACAGGTGGCGCAGGCCTACGCCACGACCCAGGACCTGCTGGAGGCGGTCTACCTCGACCAGGACGCGGTCTTCGACGAGGACAACAGCGAGTTCACCTCCCTGCTCTCGGGGCGGGTCCTGGAGTGGTACCTGGAGGATCTGGGCAACGAGTCCCTCGAGGAGAACAGCCGTCACCTGCCCTTCAACCTCTCGCCCGGAACGGCCGAACCCATCGGGGACGTGGTGAAGGTGGACGGCTGGATGCGGGCGGAGGCTGCCCGTGACGACCAGGGTTGGGACTACCTGTCGGTGGTCACCGAGTACACCATCGTCCACCCCCTCGCCCGGCCGGGGAAGCCGGTGTCGATGCGCCTGGTCACCTCCCACTTCGGCGAGGTCGCCTTCTACGACCTGGGTGACGGCACGATGGAGGCCTGGCCCTCCTGGTCCCGGGCCTCCGCACCCGTGCACTGCCTGGAGGAGTTCACCTTCACCCCGGCCTTCCCCGACGAGTTCCCCCAGGGGAAGCGGCCCCGGGGACCCCTCCAGGACGCCTACGACCTGGAGACGGCGCGCGACATGGACGAGTGCGAGGCGGTCAAGGAAACGTGAGGTTTCGGGCGGCCGGAGCCGATGCACGGCCGCCCAGGGATGAACCTACGTAAAAAGTCACTCACGGTGACGTTTTAGACTCTCTGGGTGGTGCGGCGAATCAGCGTGGAAGGCCTCACCGTCATGTTGAATGACGTACATGATCGTGCGTCGAGTACTTCCTGATGAGATGAACGCCGTCAGCGAACTGCGAGAGATGGCCTATATGGCCGACGGCCTGTTGGACGTGAACCCGGCTTACGTCGAGACCCTGCGCGATCTGGGCTCGGACGGCCGTGGTGAGGTTCTGGTCGCCGTCGACGGCGAACGCCTTCTGGGAACGATCATGTTCGAACCCTGGTCACCGCAGAGCGAACTCGCCCGCAACGCCGACGAGGCCGAGATCCGGGCCTTCGCCGTCTCCCCGGAGGCCCGGGGCCGTGGTGTGGGCCGGGACCTGGTCAACGCCCTCATCGAGAGGGCGCGTGAGGAGGGGATCGCCCGGCTGGTGCTGTCCACCCTTCCCGAGATGGTCTCGGCCCAGTACGTCTACCGGGCCCGCGGCTTCAGACGTGTCCCCGAACGCGACTGGGACCCAAGGCCCGACGTCACGCTCCTGGCCTATGAACTGCCGCTGAAGGACTGACCGACCGAGAACCGGACACTCCCACCTCGCAGCGGGGTGGGAGAGGAGGGCCCCGAACCCCCGCGGCCCCGGTGCCACGGAGCATCCCGGATCACCGAGGCCGGCGTTCCGGGCTTCTTTAGGGGCTCGGCCGCGTCCCGCGACGTTCGCCGGGGTCGATGGCCGTGGCGCGTCGAACCCGGCGTCCGAGTCGGAGGACGAGGGGCGGAGACCCCCCCGTACCACCGAAGGTCAGGCGTTCACCGTCGGAGAGGGAGGCGCCACGGGCGTCTCCTCCCAGTCGCCCTCGTCGCGTCCGCACCACGGGCACCAGGCGGCGACGCGGCCGTCCCTCATGGCCCACAGCAGCCCCAGCGAGAGGCGCGCGAAGAACACCGAGACCCCCGCCGGGACGGCGATGAGACCGAGCCCGACCATCACTCCACAGGCACCCAGAACACTCTTCCCCGGGTGGTCCAGGACCCAGTGGAAGGCACGCAGGGGACGACGCCAACGCTCAGCGGTCGCCGAGCCCTGCAGGGGGATGTCGGCCAGGCACAGCTCGCACAGCCTTCCCCGGTGGGTCGTCCAGTGCAGGGCCATCGCGATGTGCATCGGCGCGAAGCCCAGCGCCAGGATCCACGCGGGCAGGCCCGGAATCCACAGCAGGGGCACCGCGGCCAACACCGCCCAGGGGACGGCGCGTTCGGCGTGGTGGCCCACGGCGACGTGGGTACGGAGGTCGTTCTTCACCATGCTCCTTGGAGATCAGCGCAAGGGTGGGAGGCCCCGCTTCGGGGTCCGTCCCGCGTCAGGAGGACACGCCCTTCGTGTGTTCTGGCCCCGTGGAGGATGAGCCGGCCGTTCACGGGCCCGGGCACGGCGGAGGCCGGCCTCCGGACTGGTGAGGGCGACAGCGTCGTGGTCGTTCCGCCGTTCCGTACGGGTTCCGGCGGAGGTGAACGAGGGCTGGTCCCTTCCATTGTGCAAGCTCCCGACGACCGCTTTGTCCGGGGTGCCCTCGAAGGGGAACGGCGGGGCCCGAACATATCGGGGGCACGGGCACGTGTCCTCCGAGCGGGAGACGCGTCAGGACCGGCGTCCGCGCTCCCCACGAGAGCCCCGGTGCGAGGAGAGCACGGTACCCCGGAGGAACGCTACGACAAGGTGACCAGCCGGGTGAGCCTGTGCGCCTCGGTCGGGTCGGGGTAATCCCAACGCCGGACCAGGCGCTCCACCGCCGAGACCGGGACCGGGGACCCTCGGCGGTCCAGACGCGCCCGCAGTACCGCCGGAGGGGCTTCGAGCGAGACGATCTCCACCCGTGCGCGGTAGGCGGCGGCCAGGTCCACGCACTGGTCCCGTAGGGACCGGGAGACGTTGGTGGCGTTCCAGACGAACGACCGTCCCGCCCGCAGGTGCTCACGGGCGCGCTCGTACGCGGCCGCGGCCACGGGACGTTGGTCGTCGGTCGGACGGACGCGCATCTCGGTGCGCAGGGCGTCCAACCCCACCACCGGCACATCCGGGCTGTTGCGCCTGATCCAGGTGTCCTTGCCCGCGCCGGGCAGACCCGACATGACGGTCACCGTCATACGGGTGTCGTCGTGGGCGGCGTAGTCCGGATCACGGTCCGGTCTGCGGAAGAACCAGAACCGGGCGTGGTCGGAGGGGAAATCGCGCGGCCGGTCCAGGCAACGCTGCTCGGCGCAGTACTCGCCGTACAGGTCGACGTTCTCCAGCAGCTCGGAGGTGTCGCCACAGCGGCGGCCCAGGATGTCGGCGGTGGCCAGTAACACCAGATCGTCGTTGCGTGCCACCAGGCTCACCCGGAACGCGATCCGGCGCAGGTCCGGGCGTTCCAGGGCCCAGAACGGCAGCTGGTGGTGGCGGACGAGGGCGGCCACGTGCTCCCGCCACGCCACCGTGGCAGGGGAGGACTCCGACGACTTCGTGGCCCGCCACAGCAGCTGTCGTGTCATCGATTCGCCGCGCCTGGAGTGGCCGTGCGCGGTGATCCGACCGTCCTCCTCCCTACGGGTGCACAGTGGTTTGGCGACATCGTGCAGTAGCACGGCGGCGAACAGCCGCACACGCTGGTCCGCCGGCCTGGCACGCCAGGCCGGCAGACCGGCCAGGGCCTCACACGCCATCCGGGTGTGCGTCTCCACGTCCCCCTCGGCGTGGTGCACCGGGTCCTGTTCCACCCCGGCCAGGTCACGCACCCAGGGCAGGGCCTCGCGCACCCGTGCCCAGTCCCGATCCCAGAGCGGAGGGGCCGGGCAGAGCTGTTCGAACACCCGCATAGAGCACCTTCGGGTCGGTCAGTCGGTTGGCGATCATCGGTCGGTTCAGCCAGTGCGTTCCCGAGTCGAGAACGGCGGTGGTGAATTCCGCGCGCACCCACTTGTAACGGTCCACCGTCAGGTCGCCCTCCTCGACCTTGACGTACAGGCCCTCCATGAGGTCGGAGTCCTCGCTCTCGGCCAGAGCACGCCGCGGATCGGCGCCGCCCGCGACCGCGGCCTCGGCCAGGGCCTCGCGCCAGGCGGGGGTGCGGCAGGTGGAGGGGCTCACCAGGCGGGTCAGGTCCGTCAGGCGTTCCAAAGGTCCGCTATGAAGCACGGGCACCGACACCACGGGGGCGCCCTCCAGCAGTTCGCGGCGGCGCGGGGTGGACAGGAACACGTCATGGCGGGTGTCCAGCACGTCGAACGCGCAGAAGTAGTGCGGCAACGCGTCGTAGAACACGGTGTGCTTGGCGTACAACCACTCCCCGTAGAGAACGTGGCGTTCGCCCAGCCGAGGCCACAGATATGGCGCCACGGCCGCGGCCCAGGCTTTGAACGGTGCGAACTGCCGCTCCCGGGGACCGCCCGTCAGGTAGTGGCCCCGGCTCTGCAAGCGCGGCCGACCACCGGGACCGAAGCCGATGCCGACGTTGGCACCGTCGAGCTTCTCCTCCACGACCAGATGTCGCCCGACCGCGTGCGCTCACCCGACGACTCCGGTGGCACTGTCGAGGCCTGACGGTGCCACCCCGAGCAGGACCGATCGGGGAGCCTGCGCCCGACGACCTTCGGATCAGCGCTCCACCGGACCCAGGGACGCGGCGTCGGCCGCCGCCCTGCCCTCGTA
>CALGOD010001119.1 GCA_937957845.1 uncultured Nocardiopsis sp. | reverse complement strand
GGGGACCTTGGACTGGGGGATGTCGGTGCTCAGGGTGCGCTCGGTCGCTCCGGCCAACCTGCGGTAGCTGGTCAGGATGGTGGTCGGTTCCACCTGCTCGGTGACGTACTTGATCAGACAGCCCTGGCGGCCCATGCGGCCGTAGTCGTCACTGTTGGTGCGTGAGCGGCCGTACCAGAGGGCGTCGTGGCCGTTCAGTCGGCGCACTCCCGGCTCCAGCACTCCGCCGTGCACACCGTAGGGGATCGGTTCCTCGATACGCACCCGCACACCGCCGATGGCGTCGATCAGGTCGCGAAAGCCCATCATGTCGACCATCGCGTAGTAGCTGATGTCCAGACCGAGGTTGTGGGCGATCACCTTCTTGAGGGTGTCGGCGGGGGGATCGGCCACGGTCGGGTTCATCGCCAGCTCCTCGGGCCGCTCGGCGACGGTCTGGTACACGTCGTTGAGCAACAGGTCGAAGCCGTACGGTTCGGGGTAGAGCTCGGCCAGGGCGCTGTCCTCGGGAAAACGGACGTTCTCCAAGTTGCGGGGCAGACCCACCAGGACGGTGTCGCCGGTACGGGTGTCCATGCTGGCGACCATCATGGTGTCGGTGCGCACACCGTAGCGGTTGTCCGCCGAGTCCGCGCCGATCAGCAGAACATTGACCCGCTCCTGCCCGTTCCAGGGATCGGCGTCGTCGTGGGGAGGTAGTTCGGGATCCTCCTCGGCGTGGAAGACGTTGGTGATCGTCTGGTAGGCGGTGTAGCCACCGTGCAGGGCCAGCGCGGAGGGTGCCGCGATGGGCAGGCACAGCACCAGGACCACGAACGCCCCCAGCACCCGCGGGCCCCACGAGGCGTCGGTGGGCCTGGTGATCACCCATGAGTGCACGATCACCGTCGACCACAGCACCGCCACGGCGAACACCACGCCCATGGCACCCAGCAGCCACTGGCTCTGCACCGCCATCCGAGCCAGGAGCGTCATGGTGCCCGCGTCGTCCGCGCCCAGGCGCCAGCCCCAGATGACCAGGGCCGCGACCGAGGACAGGTACAGGCTCAGGATCACCGTGCCGGCGCCCCTGTGGCGCATCCGCAGGTGCGTCAGTCCCGGGAGGGGAATCGAGGCCGCGGTCCACAGCAACGCCCGGACCGTACCGAAGCGCGCGGGCGCCTCATCCCGCTTGTCGTCCTCCGCAGGCACCGGTGGTTCCTCTCCAACCGCGGGGCGGGGGCGCCCCGTGTTCCTCGTCGTCCCGCCCCGGCGCGAAGTGGCGCCCGTGACGGTGTCCGAAATCCCTGTTGTGAGCGTCCGAGAAGGCCCTGCCGATTCATTGCCGGGTGGCCCCTATGTACTCGGACGCATCGAGCGGGACGCGCGTTCGACTGTCCGAGGAACGAGGGGGGAGTCCTGGGGGAGTCGTGCCGACCCGCCTGACAAGTGTGGCGCTTTGTAGGAGTTGTGGGGACTGCTGCTCAGTGATGATGAATGTTCTATACAAGTCTGTTATGTGACAGGGACGTGGTGGATGGGTAGGGAAGGACGCTTTCGGGATGAGCAAAGGGGTGAATCAGTCGATTTCTTTCGCGATCAGTAGTGAACCGGCGCCGCAGCTGCGATGATCTGGCCGCAGGAGGGGGCGCCGCCCGGGGGAAGGACGGCGTCATGGAACGGAAAGGCAAGCCATCGTGCTCGATGCGGTTGACGCCGCGCTCATGCGCGCGTTGCAGGGGGACGGCAGGGCGACGTTCCAGGCACTGGCCGACGGGGTCGGTCTGTCGAGGACGGCGGTGCGCGCCAGAGTGCGCCAGCTCGTGCGCTCAGGCGCGGTCAGGATCGTCGGGGTGCTGCACGCGGGAGTGGTGGGGATGGACGTCCTCGGCCATGTCTCGTTCCGTGTCAGCGGCCCCGTCGGACCTTTGCTGGAGGCGTTGGTGGAGCGCGAGGCCGTGACCTTCGCCGCGCAGGCGGCGGGGCGCTTCCCCGCCGTCGCGCAGGTGCGGGTGGCCGATGACGCGGCCCTGACCAAGGAGCTGTCCGAGCTGCGGTCGATGCCGGGCGTGGACGG
>CALGOD010001118.1 GCA_937957845.1 uncultured Nocardiopsis sp. | reverse complement strand
TGGCGCCGGAGTTGAGCGCGTTGATGGTCATCTTGCGCTCGGTGGGGCCGGTGATCTCGACCCGACGGTCCGTGATGCCCGGAGCGGGGGGAGCGACCCGCCAACTGTCGTCCTCCCGGATGTGCTTGGTCTCGGGGAGGAAGTCCAGGTTCGCCCCGGCCGAGATCCGCTCCTGCCGAGCCGTGCGCGCCGCGAGGAGCTCCTGGCGACGCGCCTCGAAGGTGCGGTGCAGCTCGGCGATGAGGGCGAGAGCGTCCTCGGTGAGGATCTCGTCGAAACGATCGTGGATAGGGCCGGTGATCTCGACCCCGTGCGTGGCACCCATGGAAAACCTTCCGCAATGCGAAATTAGCTTTTGGTATGTGGAAGTCGAAGTTACCGTCAGGCTGCTCGGCCGGTCAACGTCGCGCGTGTCTCACATGACCCTGAGGTTTCCCGCTCCGGCAAGCCCGTAAAAACTTTCCGGGTGACTTCCGGCCTTCTTCGCCACGGGCGGCATGACGACTTGCCCTCATGTGAGCCATGGCGTGTGTTCGCTCATGTGCGCTGCGATAATCCAGGTGCCCCGGCGGAGAAGAAGTGCCACCATCGAGGCGGAGCCCGCCGCCGCCCGGCCACGGGAAGAAACGAGGTGGCGATCACGTTGACCCACCTGGAGGGATATGAATACAGCTGACACCCGCGGAAGCGTCCGGCACGGCCACGAGGCCGAGGACGACCTCCGCGAGGCGATCACCGTCGGGGACGAGGCCAACGCGACCGACGCGCCCCGGGCCGCCGGCGGCGACCGCTACGACGATGCCGACGACGTGCCCGCTCAGGGCGAGATGCAGCTCGCCGACCGCCAGGCCCTGCGACGCGTGCAGGGGCTGTCCACCGAGCTCACCGACATCACCGAGGTCGAGAACCGGTCCCTGAGGCTGGAACGCGTCGTCCTCATCGGTGTGTGGACCAGTGGCACCCAGACCGACGCCGACAACTCGCTCGTGGAGTTGGCGGCCCTTTCCGAGACCGCGGGGGCCCTCGTTCTCGAAGGCCTCACCCAGCGCCGCCTCAAGCCCGACCCGGCCACCTACGTCGGCAAGGGCAAGGCCGCCGAACTGCGTGACATCGTGGAGGCCACCGGTGCCGACACCGTCATCTGCGACGGGGAGCTCACCCCCGGCCAGCTGCGCCAGCTGGAGGAAGTGGTCAAGGTCAAGGTGATCGACCGCACCGCACTGATCCTGGACATCTTCGCCCAGCACGCCAGCAGCAGCGAGGGCAAGGCCCAGGTCGAACTCGCCCAGCTCAACTACCTGTTGCCGCGCCTGCGCGGTTGGGGTGCGTCCCTGTCACGGCAGGCGGGCGGCGCGGGCGGCGGCGCGGGTGGCGGCGTGGGACTGCGCGGCCCCGGTGAGACCAAGCTCGAGACCGACCGGCGGCGCATCAACGACAAGATGGCCAAACTGCGTCGACAGCTCGCGCACATGCACACCGCGCGCAACGTCAAGCGCGACGTCCGGCGTACCCGTCAGGTGCCGTCGGTCGCCATCGCCGGATACACCAACGCCGGTAAGTCGAGTCTGCTCAACCGGCTGACCGGTGCCGGCGTCCTGGTGGAGGACGCCCTGTTCGCCACCCTGGATCCGACGGTGCGTCAGGCTCGTACACCCGACGGGCGCGGCTTCACGCTCAGCGACACCGTCGGTTTCGTGCGGCACCTGCCGCACGAGCTGGTGGAGGCCTTCCGCTCCACACTGGAGGAGGTCACCGACGCCGACCTGATCCTGCACGTGGTCGACGGATCCCATCCGGACCCCGAGAGTCAGATCAGCGCGGTCCGAGGAGTCTTCGCCGACATCGACGCCGCCGAGGTCCCCGAACTCATCGTGGTCAACAAGGTCGACGCCGCGGACCCCGACGTGCTCAAGGCCCTGCGTACCCGCTACCCCGACATGGTCGAGGTCTCGGCCCGGACCGGGGAGGGAGTGCCCGCCCTGGTGGACGCGCTGGCCGCCGCACTGCCCGAACTCGCGCAGGAGGTGCGCGCCCTCGTCCCCTACTCCCGTGGCGACCTCGTCGCACGGGCGCACGAGGAAGGACGTGTCCTCAGCCAGGAGCACACGGCCGAGGGCACGGCCCTCCACGCCTTCGTGCCCGAGCCGCTCGCGGCCAGGCTGGAGGAGTACACGCCCACCACGGTCTGAGCCTCGCGCGACACGCCGCGCACCGCACAGGTCGACGGACCGGGGCGCCCACGGGGCGCCCCGGTCTCCTCATGCGGGAGCGATCCGGCCCCGCACCCGGCGTGTCGTGACGGGCCTCCGTGACGTGGCATCGCCTCGACCTGCGGATCACGCCGATCCTTACTCCGCGTGCTCATGAATTCTGGGTGGATACGTTCGCATTTCTCGGGGGGAGAGGTGTACACCGAGTCCGTGGATGGACTACGGTTCTGGAGCACCGGCCGCCCGTGGACGCTGTCCCGGACAGTCTTCACCGGTCTCGTCGGCCGGCACCGCGGTGGTTCCCCGACCGCCCCACCGACTCCGTCTGATCGCCCAGATACGAGGTCGCCATGTCCGCCCGTGTATCCCACGACCGTGTCCCGCAGCAGCGGCGGCGGAGCTGAGCGACGAGGACGGGCGACTCCATGGCAGTGGTACTGCTCAGCAACATCGGACGTCTGTGGACCGGCTACGAACTCATCACCAACGCCGCTCTCCTGATGAGGGACGACCGCGTGGCCTGGGTGGGGCCGGCCGCCGAACTGCCCCAGCGCATCCCCGGGGTGCTGGAGGACCTGACCGACGTCGACGACGTCGTCAACATCGGCGGAGGCATGATCACGCCCGGACTGGTCGACGCCCACTGCCATCCCGTCTACGCGGGCGACCGCTACGCCGAGGTCAACATGTGGGCCAAAGGCGCTTCCAAGGGGGACATCTTCGCCGCGGGCGGCGGTGTCTCCACCACCGTCACCATCACCCGGGGTACGGATCCGTGGACCCTGTGCAACGCGGTCCGCGAACGGCTCCGGCACTGGGTGCTGACCGGAAGCACCACCGTGGAGGCCAAGACCGGATACCACCTGACCCGGGACGGTGAACTGGCCGACGTGCGGCTACTGCGTTCCCTGGCGGAGGAACCCGGTATGCCGCGCCTGCACGTCACCTTCTTCCCCGCGCACGGGGTACCACCGGAGTTCTTCGGGCGCCCGCGGGAGTACGTGGCGACCGTCGCCTCCTGGCTCAACGACGCCGCCATGGCCGGGGCCGACGGTGTGGACGTGTACTGCGACAACCAGCAGTTCACCACCGAGGACGCCCACATGCTGCTGAGCGTGGGCAAGTCGGTGGG
>CALGOD010001117.1 GCA_937957845.1 uncultured Nocardiopsis sp. | reverse complement strand
CCGGACTGGACCCCGTACTCGGGGTTGGAGTGGTAGTAGTTGTTGAACACGTGCACGTGCTCGGCGAACCGTGCCCGCGGGTGGCGGCCCGAGGTTCCGTCGAAGTGGTTGTGGTGCACGGTGACCCTCAACGCGCCCGGTTCGTCCTCCGCACCGCCGATGGTGATCGCGGCCTCGGAGTCACGGAAGTGGTTCCAGGACAGGGTGACGTGGTCGGCCCCGTCGGTGATCGAGATCAGGGAGGAGTCGCCGCCTCCGACGAAGGTGGACCCGTCCACCCACACGTGGTGGGCGCCTCCACTGACGGCGATCGCGGTTCCCTCGGCCTCCATGCTCAGGTTGGCCAGGACGACGTTGTCCGAGCCGTCGACCACGAGTCGGCCTCCGGTCAGCTCGGCGCCGCCGTCCACACCGACGAGGGTCTTGTCGGAACCGACCTCGATCTTCCCCTTCAGATCGATCTTTCCCTCGACCCGCACCGTGAGCGGCTCCTCGGCGGCCAGGTGGTCGGCCAGTTCGTCGGCGTCGGAGGCGGTGACGGTCTCTCCTCCGCTTCCGCCGACCACGCCCGGGTACTCCTTCCCGTCCCGCTCCAGGGTCTCACCCGCCCAACCGACGGGGGTTCCGAACGGGAACGGCTCGTCGGTCTCCTCCTCCGACGGAGATCCGGCCTCGTCGGCCTCGGCCGTCGCGGTCTCGGTCGGCGCGCCTTCCGGCGGCTCCACTGCCGTTCCTCCGTCCTCGGAGGTGCAGGAGGTCAAAGCGACGCACAGCAGCGCCGCCGCGGTCACGGCGGCGATCGGATGGGGTCTCATCGCAGGCTTTCCAACGAGCAGGATGACGGGGGGAGGGAAAGGTCCCCACCTCGCCGATATCGCACTTGTGGTCATTTTCGACACGGGGGATGACCACAAGCGCATATCCCTGCGAACAGGGCCGAACCCGCACTAGACATTGCCACAGTCGGGTTCCCGGCCCCAACCCGGCCCGGGTGTCCTGAGTCCTCGGACGGAGTACGGCCAAGGGCGCCGGTCCCCGCTCGGGACCGGCGCCCTTGGCCTCGTGTGTTCGGCGCGCCGTGGAGGCCACCGTCACCGACCTACTCGGCGGCCCATCCGATGTCCTCGTAGACGTAACCGGAGGCCAGTCCGAACTCGCCCCAGTTGTGCAGCCTCTCGTCCATCACGTACAGGCCCGGACGCTCGAAGAACGGAATGGTCGCGACCTCCTCCCACAGCAAACGGTCGATCTCGTTGGCGATCTCGGCGTAGCGGTCCGGGTCGGTCTCGGCCTGGAGTTCGTCGAACCCGGCCTCGATCTCCTCTGTCGAGATGCGGGCGAGGTTGTTGCCCCACCCGCCGTCGTCGTCCGGCATGCCGTAGTTCTCCTTGGCGTCCCCGGCGTAGGGGTTGGCGCCGATCAGGACGTAGGTGGCGACTTCGTAGTTGCCCGGGATGACGTACTCGGAGAACAGGGCGCTGCCCGGTACCGACTGGATCTGGACCTCGATGCCGATCTCGGCGAGCATGTCGCGGCCGATCTCGGCCTCGTCCATGGCGATGGCCATGTCGTCGGAGGCGACCCAGTCCAGGGTCAGCGTCTCGCCGTCCTCGTTGGTGCG
Organism: uncultured Nocardiopsis sp.; assembly: GCA_937957845.1. Taxonomy (GTDB): domain Bacteria; phylum Actinomycetota; class Actinomycetes; order Streptosporangiales; family Streptosporangiaceae; genus Nocardiopsis. The sequence continues at coordinate 2,467 of CALGOD010001117.1, read as the reverse complement.
GTACCGCTCGCCCTCGTCCAGGGTCCAGCCCGCCTCGTCGAGCAGTTCCATGGCGCGCTCCGGGTCGTACTCGCCGTACCCCTCACTGTTGTCCTGGTATCCGTGTTGGCTGGAGCGCAGCAGGCGGTTGGTCTCACCGGTGATCGGCCAGTCGACCGAACCGAGGGTGACCTCGGCCAGGGCGTCGCGGTCCAGTCCCAGGGAGACGGCGCGACGGACACGGACGTCCTCCAGCCGCGGGCTGCCGCCGTTGAGCGAGGCGAAACGGTGTCCGTGGTTGACGGCCTCGGTGAAGTAGGTGCCCCGACGGTCCTTGAGCAGCTCGTAGCCGGCGGCGTCGTAGCCGAGGTAGAAGCCGTCGATCTCACCGTTGTTGAAGGCGCCGGGCATCGCGTCCACCGCCATCGCGTCGAAGACGATCTCGTCCAGCAGGGGCTCCGTGCCCCACCAGTCCTCGTTCCGCCTGATCGTGATGCGCTCGGCGACGTCGTCGAACTCCACGTCCCCGAAGGGCCCCGCGGTGACGGGGTAGTCCTTGACGTAGCCCTCTTTGAAGAGTTCGTCGTCCTCCATGTACTCCTTGGGGTACAGCGGGGAGAACAGGGACGGCCACTCGGCGTAGGGCTCGTCGAACCGCAGGGTGAAGGAGTAGGCGTCGTCACCGTGGACGAACTCCACGACCTGGTCGTACCCGGTGGTACCGCCGAGCTCCCAGTCACCCTGACGTGCGCCGCCGAGGGTCTGGACCTGGGCCTGGTAGTCCTTCGCGGTGACGGGCTCACCGTTGGACCACACGGCGTCGGGGTTGAGCTCGTAGAACACCTCCAGGCCGTCGTCGCCGACCCCGTAGTCGAGTACGAAATCGGTGTTGGGCTCGTACATGCCCGCGGAGTCGTAGCGGGTGGGGTCGGGCAGCACGGCGGCGCTCACACTGCGCACGTTGGCCTGGTTGCCCTGGACGTGCCATGTGTTGTGCTGCTCGTCGTAGGCGCTGAGGGCCCACACGAAGGTGCCGCCCTTCCGCAGGTCCTTTCGGGGCGCGGGGTTCAGGTCCTCGGCGGCCAGGGAGGCCGACCGCTCCCGTGACTCCTCCTGGCCGTCTCCTCCACCGCAGGCACCGGCGACCATCACCACTACCACGGCGGGAACGAGGTGGCGCACCTTTCGCATGGGGGCTTTCCTTCCTGAGGCTGATCGAATGGAACGGGGTGGCACCGGTGTGTCGTGGGGGCGATTCAGAGGATCTCCCGCCGTTCCGCGAAGTGACAGGCGGCGCCCTGGTCGCCATCGCTCACGGCGACGACCCGGGGCTCGACCTCCGTGCACCGCTCACGGTCGGTCGCGGGGAGGGTGACGAACTTCTGGCACCTGGTCCGGAACCCGCACCCCGAGGGTGGGGCGGACGGGCTGGGCGGGTCTCCGTCCAGGACGACGTGCGTGCGTGTGCGCTCCCTCGCGGGGTCCGGCAGCGGGATCGCCGACAGCAGCGCCTGAGTGTAGGGGTGGGCGGGTCGGGAGTAGACCCGCCGGGTCTCACCGATCTCCACGATCCTGCCCAGGTACATGACCGCGACCCGGTCGGCGACGTGACGGACCACCGCCAGGTCGTGGGACACGAACAGGTAGGCCGGTCCGAGTTCGGCCTGGAGTCGCCGCAGCAGGTTGATCACACCCGCCTGGACGGACACGTCCAGGGACGAGACCGGCTCGTCGAGCACCAGAAGCCCCGGCTCCAGCGCCAGCGCACGGGCGACACCGATGCGCTGGCGCTGGCCCCCGGAGAGCTCGGCGGGATAACGGGTGACGTGTTCGGCGCCGAGGCCGACCAGCGCGATCAGCTCGTACACCCGGCGGGTGGTCTCCGACGGTGAGCGGCCGTGGGTGCGCAGCGGTTCGGCGATGATGTCGAACACCGTCATGCGCGGGTCCAGCGAACTCGTCGGATCCTGGAAGACGATCTGCATGTCGCGGCGCAGGGCGAACCGGTCGGTTCTGGTCAGCTTCGCGGAGTCCCTGCCCATCACCGTGACACTGCCGCGCTGTGGCTTCTTCAGCCCCATGATCTCCATGAGGGTGGTGGACTTGCCGCAGCCGGACTCCCCCACCAGGGCGAGGGTCTCTCCCTCACGGATGTCGAAGTCGACGCCGTCGACCGCGTACACCGTGCCCACACGTCTCTTGAACACCACTCCCTTGGTCAGGGCGTGGTGCTTGGCCAGATCGGTGACCCGCAGGACCTCCCGCCGTTCTCGGCGGGGCACCCCCGAGAACGAGGACTCGGGTATGTCCGGCACCGGGTAGATGTCCCGGGCGGTCCATCCCCGCTCGGCGATCTCTCCGGAGCGGAGGCATGCCACGCGATGGGGCCCGCTTCCGCGTCCCCGCCCGTCCACGGCCCCTCCCTGACCGCTGCCGCCCAAGGACCGGACTCCGGGCTCCAGGAGCTCTGGTTGGGCCTCGGCGCACG
>CALGOD010001116.1 GCA_937957845.1 uncultured Nocardiopsis sp. | reverse complement strand
GCGGTGACGCTCGCGCGGGCGGGGCTCCGGGTCGAGCTCTACGAACAACGCGACGAGATCGGCGGAGGGCTGCGCACCATCTCGCTCTTCGACTCGAAGATCGTGCACGACGTGTGCGCGGCGGTCCACCCCATGGCCGCGGCCTCGCGCTTCTTCCGAGAGTTCGACCTGGCGGGACGCGGCGTGGAACTGCTCCATCCCCCCGTGCCCTACGCCCATCCGCTTCCCGGCGGGCGCGCGGCCCTGGCCCACTCCGACCTGGACCACACGTGCGCGGGGCTGGGGCGTGACGCGGAACGCTGGCGCCGCCTCATGGCCCCGCTCGTCGCCCGCAGCCGTGGTGTGGTGGACCTGATGCTCTCGGGGCAGAGGTCCCTACCCCCGGACCCGGTCGCGGCCCTGCTGCTGGGACGGCGCGCCCTGGCGCACGGGCTGGGGTCCGGCCCGTTCACCACCGAAGCGGCCAGGGCGCTCCTGGCGGGGGTCGCCGGACACGTGTTGGGGCCCCTGCCCTCCCTGCCGGGCGCGGCCGTCGCCCTCCTCCTCGGTCATCTCGCCCACACCACCACCGGTTGGCCCCTGCCCCAGGGGGGCAGCGCCTCCATCGCCGAGGCGCTCGTCGCGGACATCACCGCGCACGGCGGTGTCCTGCACACCGGCCACGAGGTCAAGGACCTCGCCGACCTCCCGTCGGCCCGTACGGTGCTCCTGGACGTCTCCCCCAAGGGGTTCCTCGGTATCGCGGGCGGTCGGCTCCCTCCGCGCTACGCCAGGGCGCTGCGGCGTTTCCGCTACGGACCGGGGGTGGCCAAGGTGGACTTCCTCGTCGGTGAACCCATTCCCTGGGCCGCCCCCGAGGTGGGGCGGGCTGGCACCGTGCACCTCGGCGGCACCCAGCGGGAGATGTTCCACGCCGAGACCGAGACGGCGCGCGGGCGCAGGGTGGAGGAGCCGTTCGTCCTGCTGGTGGATCCCGCCGTCACCGATCCGGGCAGGGCCCTGCCGGGCAGACGTCCGGTGTGGGCCTACGCCCACGTGCCTCACGGTGACGATCGGGACCCGGTGGACATGATCCGGCGCCGCGTCGAGACCTACGCCCCCGGTTTCACGGACACCGTCATCGACGCCCGAGGCGTCTCGGCCGCGCTCATGGAGGAGTACAACCCCAACTACGTCGGCGGGGACATCGCGGCCGGGGCCATGTCCCCTCGCCAGGCCGTCCTGCGGCCCACCTCGCGGATCGACCCCTACCGCACACCGCTACGGGGTGTGTACCTGTGCTCGGCCTCCACCCCGCCGGGGCCGGGAGTGCACGGGATGTCGGGTCACCTGGCCGCGTTGTCCGCGCTGCGGCACGACCACGGTGTACGCGTTCCGCCCGACCTGTCCCCCCGAAGGTAGACACCCGCGCTCCATGGAGACGGGCACCAGGGGTGTGCTTCCCCTTGTGGTCGGGGAAGGGAGCGCGCCCGGGCCGTCCCGTCCTTCGGACCGCCCTTTCGTGGAATGCTTGCGAAGACTCTCCCGGGGTAGAGGCGCAACCAGACGTTTGGTGACGTTCTGCCTATGCTGACCAACGAACGGTGACCACTCCGGTCTGGACCGGAAGGCACCGACCACCTCTTCCCCACCCTCCATCCTCGGTACGGAGAACCGTTGAGCTACGACGTTGTGGCCCTGGTCGCGGGCACGCCCGACGAGCCGGCGATCATCGACGCCCTGCAGGAGATCGACCCGGAGCTGCGGCTGCACCAGCACGCCGACACCAGCGTCCTGCAGATCCGTGACCGGGAGGGGTGGCTGCTGGCCACCCTCGAACCCGGGCAACTGGTGGAGTGCTCCGACGGGATCACCCACCTGTTGGGACCCGAGATCGTGGCAGGACTGCCGGAGATGTTCTGGTGGGTGGAGACGCGCGCCCGCCCCGACGCGCGGGGCCGCGAGGTGGCGCGCCGGTTCGCCGACGGGCTCGCGCTGCGGCTCGGAGGCGCGGTGTGGACCTCCGGTGAGGCCGACTTCGGCCTGTGGCGGGAGGCGGAGCACCCGGCCGTCGAGCGCACCGCGACCCGGGCGCTCCTGGTCGCCCAGGACCGGCGGATCGTGCCCTTCTCCTCCTGGCTGAGCGACGCCGTGGCCACGCACGCCGGGGAGAAGATGCTGCAGGTGCTCACCCCCTCCACCTCACGACTGACCTATGGGATGCGGAGCTTCCTCGCCGGGCCGTTGGGGCGCTGGGTGGTGCGCGGTGAGGACGGCGGATACTTCGACGGCCTCACCGGAGTGGCCATGCACTGGGACGGCACCTACGGTTTCCTCCCCGACAAGAGACCCACCAAGCCCTCTCCGGCCGCCGAGCAGCCGGACGTCGAACCCGTTCCGGGGTTCCTGACCGACTTCGGCGAAACCGCGGGGACACATCTGACGGTGGACGTGTCGGTGCTGCACGACGACCCCTCCACTCCGCTCCTGGGCCGTGCGGTGGAGGTCATCACCGAGCAGCTGGCCAAGGCGGCGCCGTCGGTGTGGGGCCCGCACGAGCCCGCGCTCCGGCGTTGGGACCGGGAGCACCTGGTGGGCTTCGCCCATCAGCGCAAGCCGCAACCGTGGATCCTGTACCTGTCCGGGCCGTCGGACCGGGGACATCCCTTCTCGGGTCAGATCCGCCTGTCCTGGCGCGGGAGCCGGGTCCTGGAGCGGGCCTCGGTGGTGGTCGGCTTCGAGAAGGGGGACGTCCTTCCCTCCGAGGCGTTTCCGACACTGGTGGAGGCACTCGCCGGGGAGGGTCTTCTGGAGGGTCTGCGGATACGCCGCCTCCCCGGTCTCGGCGACGCCACCTCCATGCCGGTGTGGACGGGGCCCGCCGTTCCGGTCGGGCTCGCGATCGGCCCTGAGCGCCTGCGACGGATCGGCACCGGTTCGGCTCAGGCGGGACCCATCAAAGGCACGCTGATCGGTGAGGGCCTCGCGCGGGCGGCCTGGTACCCGGTGCTGGAGGACGCGGCCGCGCCCATGCGGGCGTTGGCACTGGCACAGGCACAGACGGCCCATCTGGCGGCGGCCTCACGGAGGTGACGGACACCG
>CALGOD010001115.1 GCA_937957845.1 uncultured Nocardiopsis sp. | reverse complement strand
GCTCGCGACGACGCTCCGCCGCCTCCAGGCTTCGGGAGGGGCCGGCGATGCCGTGGAGGCCGAGGCAACGACCTGGGGGAAGGGCTGCGGAAGTGTGGGGACGGATCATAGGTTGCTATGTGGGAGGGGCCGGATGAGCGGCACCGGCCGGTCACGAAAGGTGCGGACTTGGAGGACATGATGCTGGACGGGGACGGAAACGGTTGGGTGAGTCTGCCCGACGGATCCCGCAGGTGGGGTCTTTACGGCGCGGCCGGTCTGCTGCTGTACGCCACCGACGTGGCCGGGGTCGGCCATGTGCTGCTCCAGCACCGGGCCGGATGGACCCACATGGGCGATACCTGGGGCGTCCCAGGGGGTGCCCGCAACCGTGACGAGACCGCCTTGGAGGCCGCCGTGCGCGAGTTCCGTGAGGAGGTCGCCGGCGACCTGGACGGGTACACCGTGCTGGGCGTGCACGAGCAGGACCTGAACGTGTGGCGTTACGACACGTTCATGGCGCGGCTGCCGGAGTTGACGCCGTTCCGACCGGGCAACTCCGAAAGCCAGGAGGTGCGTTGGGTACCGGTGGACGCGGCCGACTCGCTTCCGCTTCTACCGGCGTTCCGTACCGCCTGGCCGCATCTGTACACGAACCTGACCTCCGCGACCGCGGGCGGGTCGGGGACCTCCCCGACCCCGTGATCCCGTGATCGGACCGAGTCCGCCCCACCGGACCCCCGCCTCCGCTTCCGAACATCCCCGGAAAGCGGAACCGGAAGGGCCTTCCCGAACGTTGGCGGGATATCACGTGCGAGTAAGGGGAATGTCAGGGACGAGCCCTGATGCGCTCGGAGCCCCGACCCCGCATGCTGGAGGAGACGGCCCGGCGAAGAGCGGTCGTCACGCTATTCGACTGGAGCAGTGGACATGACGCTGGAGCGCGGTAACGCATTCACTCCCGTCGCCTCGGCGACGATGATCTGGCCTTGGACCACCTCGGTGCTGGGCGGGGCCGCCGGCGGGGCCCTCTTCTTCCTCCTCAACCTGGGTTCGGGGCTCGGCGCCATCGCCTCCGGCCTGACCGCCGCAGTGATCTTCTTCTCGCTCATCGGCGGTGTGGGCGGTGTGATGAGCAGTAAGGCGGACCGCCGGGGCAAGCGCTACGCGGCCACCTACCCGTTCCGTTACGCGGCCGTACCCGCGGGAATCAGCGGTGCGGGCTACGCCCTCGTCAGCATCTTCACGGGCTCGATCATCGGTGGACTGTTCGGCGGACTGTTCGTCGCGGCGGCGATCTGGATCACTGTGGGCCTCATCGCGATGGTGGTCGGCGACAAGAACGCTTAGGCTCGGTGTTTTCCGCCTTTGGCGGGAGGTACGACACCCACCTAGGGAGACGACCGCGCACCGATGACTGAAGCTGCTCGTCAGAAGATGGTCGAGCGGGTCCGTGGGCTCCTTCGCATGGCGGAGGATCCCGCGGTCACTGATGCCGAGAGCCAGGCGTTCACCGCCAAGGCCGCCGAGCTGATGACCCGCCACGCGATCGCGGAGGCCGAGGCCCGCGCCGAGAGGGGCGAGGAGCCGGACGCGATCAGCCGCATGGACTATCCGGTGTCGGGGGTGGGCGGCCACGGCAAGGCCCGGGTCCGGGCACTGGCCGACATCGCCGCCGCCTACGGCTGCCAGTCCGCGGTACGGGGCAACACCTCGGAGAACACCGAGCGCCTCATGATCCTGGTGGGCACCGTGAGCGCCCTCGACGCGCTGCGGATGCTGTTGCCGTCGATCTCCATGCAGATGGAGGCGTCGGCGAAGTTCATGAGCTCGGCGCACGTGTCGGACATCCGGGAGCTGCGCAACTACACGCGCTCGGAGCTGGAGACCGAGCGTAAGCGTTACTACCGCTCGTTCGTGCGCGCCTACGGGCAGGCGGTGGCCGAGCGTATCCGCGAGTTCCGTGCCCGGTTGCAGGAGATGTCCTCTCACGACGTCTCAGGAGGTCGGAGCGGCGGGGACGGGGAGCCGCGCCGCGGCGCGGAGTTGGTGTTGCGGGACGACGTGCACCGAGTGAACGAGGAGTTCCACCGGCAGTTCCCCCAGTTGCGCAAGCACCGCCCGGAGCGCACGCACAGCCCGGCGGGTCACCGCGCGGGCTATCGACGGGGACGTCAGGCCGAACTGGGTCTGGACACGCCCGTGGGCGGTGGCGGCACGTCCGCCCTGGCCGAGAGCGATTGACCCTTTTTCCCTGCCGGAGAGAAGTTATCCACAGGTTGTGCACAGGCCCTGGGCTTGTGTCGTTTTCGCATGTCAAGACCGAAATGCGAGAGTCAAACCGGGATGATTCGGATGCTCTTCCATCATGACTACTCGGGGTTATCCACAGGAAGATCCACTTCCTGTGGATAACCCTGTGGATAACGTGCCGCCCGGGTAGAGAAAGGGATCAAAACCCCAGTTCAGGACACCCGCAAAGGCTGGACCAGGTAGCGGAAGGACGGCTTCTCACCCTCCTTGGCCGGCACCTCGCTGAACACGGCGGGTTTGGTCGGCTCGGTGAAGTTGAGGTGGGCGCTGTCGCTCTCCACCGCGGTCAGTCCGTCCATGAGGTAGTCGGGCCGGAAGGCCAGACGCATGGGATCGCCCTCGTAACCGACCTCGATCGCCTCCACGGCCTGGGCGTCCTCCCCGGAGCCCGCCTCCAACACGACCTCACCGTCGGAGAACGCCAGCCGCAGCGGGGTGTTGCGGTCGGCGACCAGCGCCACGCGCTTGACCACCTCCATCAGCGGTGCCACGGCCACCTCGGCCCGCGCTGCGAACTCCTTGGGGAACCACGAGGCGTACTTGACGAACTCGCTGTCGATGAGCCGTGTGGTGGTGCGGCGCTCACCGTTCTCGAAACCGATCATGCCCTCCCCAGGGGAGAGACTGACACCCTCGCCACCGCTGGTGGTGGACAGGGCGATGTCCACGTTGGACCGGGTGACCAGGCCGCGCACGGTTTCGCTGAGCGTACGCGCGGGGACCAGCGCGGCCACGTCCACCCCTTGGTCGTCGGGGTTCCACCCCAGCTCACGCACGGCGATGCGGTAGCGGTCGGTGGCGACCACGTTCAGGGTGTCGCCCCGGAAGTCGAGATAGGCACCGGTGAGCATGGGCAGGGTGTCGTCACGACTGGCCGCCGGGGTCACCTGACGCACGGCCGTGGCGAAGGCGTCGGCGGAGACCGAACCGATGCGGCCGGGCATGCCGGGCAATGAGGGGTAATCCTCCAACGGCATGGTGATGAGGGTGAAGCGCGCCGCGCCACCGGAGACCTGCACCCTGGGCCCGTCGGTGTCGATGTACACGGAACCGGGGGGCAGGTTGCGCACGATCTCGGCCAGCAGGCGACCGGGCACGAGCGCGGCGCCGGGCTCCTCCGAGACCACGTGCACCGAGGCGCGGGTGGAGACCTCGTAGTCGAACCCGGACAGGTGCAGGGTGGAGCCGTCCTCGGAGAGTTCCAGGCGGATGCCCGCGAGCACCGGGACAGCGGGCCTGGTGGGCAGGGCCCTGGCCGTCCAGGCGACCGCCTCGGCGAACGCGTCACGGTCCACTCGAAGTTTCACGATGGGGCCTCCTCGCAGCTGTCGTCCCCGGAGAACGTACCCACCGACTCCGACAGTCCATCTCCGCTTCCGACGAGGAACCGGGTTTCGGTCGGTGTTCGTGCGGCCCCGTGCGGCCCCGGGGCGGTCCCCGGGCGGTCCTTGTGCGATCGTCGGTCGCTGTTCGGTGTTCGGTGGCCGATGCCTTCGTCGGGCGACACCCGGCGGGAGCGGTGGGTTACCATGACTGGCGGAGAGTTCCTCTCCCCAGGAGGGTTCGCATAGCGGCCGAGTGCAGTGCTCTTGAAAAGCACCAAGTCCTTGACGGGGCTTCGTGGGTTCAAATCCCACACCCTCCGCAGAAGCAGGGAGTCCCCCAGGTGGGAGGCTTCCACGGAACACGGCGAAGGCCGGTGGTCCCGATCCGGTGCACATGCGGTGCACATGGAACGTGAGGACCACCGGCCTTCGGTGTTCCTGGGGGTCGATCCCGGGTCTGCCGGACGGACCGATTCGCGAGCATCAGAGCGCCCGTTTCCGCTCACCCAAGAGAAGACGCTCTAGG
>CALGOD010001114.1 GCA_937957845.1 uncultured Nocardiopsis sp. | reverse complement strand
TACGAGGCAATGACGAACCTGCCCCGGTCGATCCGCTCCATCGCCAGACGGAAGCGCCGGCCCACTTCGCCCGGCACACGAGTTCCCGGAGCCCGTACACCGTCGAAGAGGAGTGAGGCGGGTCGTGTCCCGCCCATCGTGTCGATGGGCGAAGAGGTCCACCGGTCGGTGCGGTCGACGAGAAAGCCGTCGCGCCTCCGTCGCGTACACCGTGATCGGGCTCGGTCACGGCGAAGCATGATCGTCTTGTCCCCTCCAGGGTGGGGAACAGGTACTCCTCTGGTTGTGCGGGGGTCGCCCGGTAGAGGATGTCGTCGGCTTCACCGCCGAGGGTGAAGGGAGCGTACGTGCGCCCCACCTCGGTGCGGACCAAGGACCGGGTCACCGCGTCCAGTCCCGCGCCGCCGTACTCCTCCGGGGTGTCCAGGCCCCCAAGGTCGGATCTGCGGGCCTTGCCCCGCAGGTCCGGCAGCGTCTCCTCCTCCAGGCCGGGCGAGCCCTCACGCCCACGTCGAAGGACCTCTGGTTCGAGCGGGTGCGCTTCGCGCTTCGGGAAACGTCGAACCGTCTCCACGATGGGGGCCTGTTCCTCGGTCGGAGCGAAGTCGACGGCCATCTCAGCCCGGCCCCGAACCGTGGAGCACGGCGCCGGAGCTTCGCTCCCGAAAGGCTTCGGGGGCGAAGGGGAACCGGCCGCCACCCTCCCTCACCAGCGTGAATTCCTCGAGCGGACAAGCGGGGAGCCGCCGTCCCGCATCGGGGGTGCTTCGACGGATTCGGGTTCGGTGGCCAGGGGCGGCAACGCCGCGACAGTGTTCGACGACCTTCAGGGGGGATGCGCGGTTCATGTGACCCACATTACATCAACCGCTTGCTTTACTGAAGCGATCGCTTGATTTTCATCACATGAACATGACCTGCGTCACGCACCGATCACGACCTGTCGCCGCCCCTCGAACCAGAACGCCGTGCGGGGTCACTACGGGCGCAGCTCCATCCGACCACGGTCGAGCACCGGCTCACCGGCCTCATTGAGGGTACGGAACAGCACGCTCCCACCATCCGCCTCGATCCAGGCCTGGATGGTCAACTCGTCACCGGGAAAGACCGGACGGGTGAAGCGGCCGCTCATCGAGGCCATGCGCCCGGTGTCACCCTGGGCCAGCTCGTTGACGAGGATCCGAGCCGTGTAGCCATAGGTGCACATGCCGTGCAGGATCGGGCGGTCGAAGCCCCCGCGCGCCGCGAAGGTCGGGTCCGAGTGCAACGGGTTGCGATCACCGGTCAACCGGTAGAGCAGCGCCTGCTCAGGGCGGGTGCGGGCACGGGCATCGAGGTCCGGCTCCCTTTCGGGGAGTCGCCATGAAACGCTCTCACCACGTTCTCCCCCAAAGCCCCCCGCACCCCCGAGGAAGGCCCCCGTACGGGTGCGTGCGAGCAACTTCCCGGACTCCTGGTCCACCAACTCGGTCTCGGTCCACGCGATGGCATCGCGGCCCTTGTCCCAGATGTCGGTGACGACGGTGGTCACGGTGGCGCTACCGGAGGCCGGGAGCGGACCTTCGAGGTACATCACCTGCTCCGCGTGGACCGCCCGGGTCGGGTCGTAGTCACCGATGTCGGGCAGACCCTCTCCGAAACCCAACACCACCGCGAAGCTGGGAACGACCTGCTGTGCGATCCCCTCGGAATTCTCGGTGGTGAACGCCAGTTCCGCGAGCGGGTCCTGCTGTCCTGCGCCGACCGCCAAGGCGTATAGAAGCGAGTCCTGGTCGGTCCAGTCGACGGTCAGCGGTCCGACGGTGGTGCCGATCCGGCTGGGGTCCAAAGGCATGACAGATTCTCCTTGAGGATGTGCCCGCATGGGCGCCGGCGCCCCCACCGAGAGCAGGGGCGTCGGAGGTTTCCCGGGTCAGAGGGCCAACCGCGTACGGGGCCCGGCCTTGAGCAATCGCGAGGCGAGCTCCCTGCCCACGATCCGCTGTGCGGTCTCGGCGACTTCCAGCATCCGGTCGAGGTCCACACCCGTTTCGATACCGAACTCGTGAAGGAGGTAGACCGCTTCCTCCGTCGCGATGTTCCCGCTCGCTCCCGGTGCGTACGGGCATCCCCCCAGACCTCCGACACTCGCGTCGAAACGGTCCACCCCCATTTCCAGGCCGGCGACGAGGTTGGCCATCCCGGTGCCACGGGTGTCGTGCAGATGCAGTGCGACCTGTGTATCGGGCGACGCCTCCTTGAAGCGCCCCAGCAGACGCCGCACTCGGGGCGGCGAACCCATACCGGTCGTGTCGCCGAAACAGATACTGTCCGCCCCCGCCGCGACGGCCCTCGTGGCCAGACCGCTCACCCGCTCCTCGGGGACCTCCCCCTCATAGGGGCACCCGAACGCCGTGGCCACGATGACCTGGCAGGCGACCCCATGGTCATGGGCGAGCTCGATCAGCTCGGTGATGGCCTCCAACGACTCTTCCGGATCGCGGTTCAGGTTGCGTTGGTTGTGGGTGCGTGAGGCCGAGACGACGGCCTCGATGTCGGTGAACCCGGCCTCGATCGCACGGCGCGCACCGACCAGGTTGGGCACGAGCGCGGAGTAGCGGACGGCCGGATCACGACGATGGCCCGCCCAGACCTCGGCGGCGTCGGCCATCTGCGGGATCGTTCGCGGGTGTACGTAGGAGACCGCCTCGATCTCGCTGATACCGGTGGTCGCGAGCTCGTCGATGAGACGGATCTTGTCGGCGGTGGGCACCGGGGGCTCGTTCTGCAGTCCGTCCCTCGGTCCGACCTCGCGAAGCACCACACGAGTGGGGAGATCACTCATGACAGCCCCTTCGCTGTTGCCACGAAGTCCCGGTGCAGCTTCGGAGTGCCGTACAGTCCCCGGCACGCCATCACCCGGCGGAAGTGATGGGAGAGCTCGTGCTCCCAGGTGAAGCCGATGCCGCCGTGGACCTGGATCGCCTCGCGCAGGATATGGGTGCCGGCGTCCCCCACCACAGCCGCGGCGGCCGAGGCGGCCTCCCGCCATCCGTCCGTCCGCTCCTGGCTCAGACGCAACGCCTCGCCAATGGCGCTACGCGCCAATTCGAGTTCGGCGTACATGTCCACCAACTTGTGCTTGATCACCTGGAACGATCCGATCGCGCGACCGAACTGCTCCCGCGTACCGGCGTACTCTCTGGAGAGCTCGAACGCACGCTCCGCCGCTCCCAGCGCGTCCGTGGCGATCAGCAGGGAACCCACACGCCAGGCGTCACGCACGGCCGTCTCCACGACCCGCCCCCTGGCGACCACCCGTGCCGGCGCCGCGTCGAGCTCGACCGAAGCGAGACCTCGGCCCGGGTCGACCCCGTCCTGTGCTCGGACATCGACCCCTTCATCGCCGACACACACCGCCACCAGCACCGGCTCATCCGCCTCGTACGCCACCAGCACCAGGTCCATGGCATGAGCACCGCTGTCGACGAACCGCCACCGACCGTCGACCCGACCGTCCCTCAACGTGGCGGTACCGACCAGGCTCTCCCCGGTCGCGTCCTGGTGGAAGGCCGGGACCACGACACGTCCTTCCTCCGCGATCCGGCGTTGGAGGCCGGCCGTGTCCTGTGGGTCGGCGGCCCGCAACAGGCTCACCGCCACACCGGCGACGGCGGTCAGCGGGCCCGACCAACCATGGCGCCCCGCTTCGAGCAGCACGGCGCCGAGTTCGACCAGGCCCGCCCCTTGCCCTCCCAGGGACTCGGGAACGAGCAACCCTGCGACATCGACCTCGGAGGCCAGCCCTGACCAAGCCTTCGGCAATGTGCGGTCTTGGTCCCTGTTGTGCTCGACCGGACTGTTCTCTTCCAGGTAACGAGCGATGACCGGCCCGAGCTCGGCGTTCAGCACGAACGCTGTGGCCATGACTTCTCCTTTGGTCGAGCAATCGCTTGCTAAGTGAGGGGTGCCCGTCGCCGTACGCCGTGGATCGACTCAGTCGGTCGACCTGATCCCGTCGAGGAAGATCGAGCACTGCACGTCGATCACGTCGTCCACGGTCCTCTCCCCTTGGGGGTCGAACCAGCGGATGACCGCCTGGATCGCTCCCATGACGGTGCGGTAGATCATTCGAGTACCCAGGTCCGAGCGGAAGGCGCCGGCGACCACTCCCCGCTCGATCACGTCCAGCCAGATCTGTTCGACCTCGCGCTGACGACTCGCGATCACCGTCAAGGGACCCACGTAGTGCCAATCGTTCTGCAGGATGGTCACCTCATCCCTGTGCTGAACGACACCGTGCAACGCGACCCGGATCAACTCCTTCAGTGCCTCCACCGGATCACCGGACTGTTCGACCGCACGCCGATATCCCGTCACGGTGAGGTCGAGATAGGAGGACAAGGCCTCCGCCACCATCTCTTCTTTGGAGCTGAAGTAGTAATAGAGGCTTCCCGAGAGGATCTCCGCTTCATAGGCGATATCGCGAACGGTCGCGTTCGCGAACCCCTTCTCGGCGAAGGTCTTGGTGGCGGCCCGCACGATCTCTTCCTTACGTGCGACCCCCGTCGGCGAACCCGTGGACCGACGCCGCGTGGCACTCATGTGCTTTTCCTTTTCCGACATGGTTCAACATGGTGTCATAGTCGGTCGGGGGCCGGTACGTTCTCGTACCGGCCCTCCCGCCGACGCACACCGCGCTCAGGCCCCGGGCGGCCGAGAGGACACGATGGTGACCGCACTGACCAGGTCACCCGGGCTGCCGCCCTGGTTCTGCACCAGGCCGAAACCCGGAGTGGGGACCTGTCGGTCACCGGCTTCACCTCGGAACTGAAGCCACATCTCGAAGAGCATTCGCAGTCCGCTCGCCCCGATCGGGTGACCGAAACTCTTCAGACCACCGTCGATGTTCACCGGGAGCGAGCCGAGACGGTCATAACGACCGTCGAGGACGTCACGCCAGGCCTGTCCACGCTGGGAGAACCCGAGTTCCTCCATGAGGACGAGTTCGGTCGGGGTGAAGCAGTCGTGCACCTCGGCCAAGGAGACCTCGGTGGCCGGGTCCGTGATTCCCGCCTGGGCGTAGGCGATCTCCGCGGACACACGCGATTCGGCGAGGTCGGAGTAGTCGTGGTCACTGTCGTTACGTCCGGTGCCCGAGCCGGCGTCCAGCGCCAACGCGTGCACGTAGAGCGGACGATCGGTGTACTTGAGCGCGTCCTCGGCACGGACGATGACGGCGGCGGCTCCACCGTCGGCGACACCGGAGCAATCGAAGATACTGAGATCACCCGCCAGGGCCGGCGCGGAGGCGATGGTCTCCTTCGGCGTCGCCTTGCGGAACTGGGCACGCGGGTTGAGCGCGCCATTGGCGTGATTCTTCCAGGCGATGTGCGTCATCGCCTCCTTGACCTGTGCCTCACTGACGCCGTAGCGACGGGCGTAGGCCGGCACGATCATCGAATACATCGCCGGGGCGCTCAGGACGGGCGGCGTACCGTCGTTGGGCACGCTCGGCATCTCCAGCCCGGAGTAACCGGCGTCCTTGAGCTTTTCTCCCCCCACCGCCATGACCACGTCGTAGGCGCCCGAAGAGACCGCGTAGCAGGCGTTACGGAACGCCTCGGAACCGGTGGCGCACATGTTCTCGACCCGGGTGACCGGCTTGTGCCGCATACCCAACGGTCGGCTCAGGGTGAGGCCGGAGACGCCGGAGGTCATCGCCCCCAGCCAAAAGGCGTCCACCTGTTGGAGTTCGAGCCCGGGAACGCTGTCCACCGCCCCGTGGGTCGCCTCGATCAGGATGTCGTCGACCGAAAGGCTCCAGTGCTCACCGAACTTCGTGCACGCCATCCCCACGATGGCGACGGGATTCTTCAGCGCATGGGTGGCCATCAGCAGTCCTCTTCTCGGTGCGGACGCACCTTCCAGATGTAATTACGCACCTTGTTGCCCGCGACTCCGGCCACACGGAACGTCGGCTCCACGGGATCTCCGATGTTGACGGCCTGGTCCACCGCGTCCGCCAACTCGAACTCGAATCGGCCGCCGCCCTCGAAGTCGACCGCGGCGACCTTGGCCGGAAGCTGCACGGACTCGGAGAGCCAGTCATCGGTGAGGGTCGCCACGTGTGCCGGAACGCCGATCATCGGTTCCGGTACGGAGGCGTCACGTGAGTTACACCGCAGGCAGATCCGACGCGGTGGAAGGTTGCGGTAGTCGCACTCTCGGCACCGACTCGCGACGAAGCCGAACTTCCACCCGCCGGTGCGTCGCGAAGCCGGGGGGACCGGCGGCTTCATGTCGGGGCGTCGCGCAGGCTCACGTGGGAGCAGGCCCCGCCAGGTCAAGAAGTCGGCGTAGGAGACCTCCACGGTCGACGTATCGAGGTTCTCCAGCCCGCTCTTCCCGGGGCGGTGCCGCTCGGTCATCCGGAAGACGAAGGCGTCCACGCCGTCCACCACGCTCATCGCCAGCACCAGGTCGCCCGGTGCGGCCGCGTCGAAGGCGGCGACGAGACCGACGCCGAGGTCGGCGGCACCGGCGTACCCCAGATCCGACACGACCCCCAGGTCCGCCTGCCCCGCGCTGAACTTCTTCTTCAGTGCCGCCCGTGTCCGCGAGTGCGGTGTGCTGATCACGACCTTACGGAGGTCTTCGGGGGTGACCCCGCAACGGTCGAGCACCTCGTCGAGGGCACGCTGCCCCAAAGGCACGTACTCTTCGGCGCCGAAGCGGTCCTCCCAGGTACGAATGCGTGCTTCACCGGGCTCGCGCCAACGTTCCAGCAGCTCCCTGGTGATCGACACGCTCGCGACCGGTTCCGCCACCGCCCGCGGACCCACCACGAACCCGGCAGCGGCGTCGGCGCCTTCCGACTCGTCCGCGGAGCCGGGCAACGCGTAGCGCAGATCGGCGGCGGCCACGACGGCGTTGCCTTCGGCCAGACCGGCCCGCAACGCGCCCGCGCCGCCCCGGAGCGCGCCGCCGACGTCATAGGCCGCGCACGTTTCGGGCAACCCACCGGCGACCGCGACGGTCGCGGCATTGGACTTCTCCAGGTAGGCCGGCGACGAGGTGGCGAACCACAGCGACCCGTCGATATCGCCGTCCGCACCGATCGCTCGTCGCACCGCCGCGACGGCGAGCGTCGTGCTGTCCTCGTCGTAGGAGGCGACCGGGCGGACACCGCGTCTCCTGGGGGCTTTGAGCGTCTTCCCGATGGCTGCACGATCCAGGCGGCCGGTCGGGACATAGACGGCGTAGGACTCGATGCCGACCACGCGACCTCCGTTCTGCCGTCTCCTCCGGGAAACAGCATTTCAATCAAGCACTTGCTTTGCTACTGTAGGTGCCCCCATCCACCACCGCAACCATGAGGGGAAGCAGCGCGACATCGAGCGGTGACACGGGATCTGATCAGGAGAGGCATGAGCGAACCAATGGGGCCTTCGGGACTCGACGAGTTCAGGCGCGAAGCGACCGAGAAACTCGCCGGGTTCGCGGAGCGGCGACAGAAGGAAGCAACACGCTGGGGGGTCGGAGACGACCGCGTCTCCGTGGTCGCGGAACGTTCCGAAGGCGAGGCCGAGGAACTGAGCGCGCTACGCCGATACCGCTCCTACCTGGCCGAACACGGGCTCGGTTGGGTCGAAGGGCCACGGGACTTCGGCGGCCGCGAACTCTCTCCGGCGCATGCCGCCGTCCTACGCGAGGTCGAGTCGGAGTTCGACCTCCCCGATGACTCGTACGTGCGCTTCAGCGTCTCGACCCTCACACCGACACTGCTCGCGCACGGCACCGAGGAACAGCGGCGCTCCTGGCTGCCCCTCCTACGTTCCGCGGAACTGATCGCCTGTCAGCTCTACTCCGAGCCGGAGGCGGGGTCGGACCTGGCGGGGCTGACGACCCGCGCGGTCCGTGACGGCGAAGGCTGGCGCGTCTCCGGCCAAAAGGTCTGGAGCTCCGGCGCACACTACAGCGATGTGGGTCTGTGCATCGCCCGCACCTCTCCCGACAAGCCCAAGCACTCCGGCCTCACGACCTTCCTGCTGGATCTGGACTCACCCGGGGTCGAGATCCGACCGATCCGGCAGCTCACGGGCGGAGCCTCCTTCGACGAGGTCTTCCTCGACCACGTCTACGTACCGGACGAGCGACGCATCGGCGAGATCGACCAAGGGTGGTCCGTGGTCGTCACCTCCCTACTCAACGAACGCTCGGCCATCGGTACCGAGGTGGGCGTCGACGAGGCACTCGTCGAGCGGCTCCTCGACCTCGTACGCCACGTCGGTACGCCCATCGACGCGCAGACCCGGGACGCCGCGGCGCGGATCGCCGTTCGTGCCTGGGCCGCGCGACTGACCACCGCACGTTTCTTGGAGGGCGGCGGCACCCCCGGTCCCGAACTCGCCCTCAGCAAGCTGCTCGCCACCGACCTACTGCGTTCCATGAGCGATCTGGCCGCCGACGTCCTCGGCGCCGCCCATGTCGCCGATTCCGGTGACTGGGGGACCTACGCCTGGTCCGAGCTGACACTCGGCCTCCCCGGGTTGCGGGTCGGCGGGGGGACCGACGAGATCCTCAAGAACACCGTGGGCGAGCGGGTTCTCCACCTACCGAAGGACGCACGATGAAGATCGACATGGGTTTGATCGGTTCCTCGGCGTTCGGCTGCGGACCTGCCGCGGCCGAAGCCGAACGCCTGGGCTTCGACGGTGTCTGGGCCAGCGAGAGCGTCACCGACGCGTTCTTGCAGTCCCAGGCCGCTTTGATGTCGACGAAGGACATCAACGTCGGTACCGCGATCGCGGTGGCCTTCGCCCGCAACCCGATGTCGACCGCGTACTCGGCCTGGGAATTGGCGGCGATGTCGGGGGGAAGGTTCACCCTGGGGTTGGGAAGCCAGGTCCGGGCTCATGTCGAACGCCGGTTCTCGATGCCCTGGGGCGCCCCGGTCGCCCGCATGCGCGACTTCCTTCAGGCATTGGACGCGATCTTCACCGCCTGGAGGGAGGGGACCCGCCTCGACTACCAGGGGCGGTACTACCAGCACACCCTCATGACCCCGGTCTTCACCCCGCACCACCACGAACACCGGATCCCGACGATGATCGCCGCGGTCGGGGCGAAGATGACCGAACTCGGTGGTGAGCTGTGCGACGGGCTGCTGCTGCACGGCATGACCACGACGACCTACCTCGACGAGGTGACCCTCCCCGCTTTGGAACGAGGCCTAGCCGCCTCGGGACGGAAACGCTCCGATGTGGAACTCTACGTTCCGCTCTTCATGGTGATGGGCGACACCGAGGAGGAACTCGCCGAACGCGCACGCTAAGTACGCGGGCAGATCGCCTGCTACGACTCGACCGCCGCCTACCGCCCGGTCCTTGAAAGCTTGGGCGAGGGCGTACTACAGCCCGGGTTTCGGGCGATGTCGCGCGAGGGTCGCTGGTCGGAGATGGGCGAACAGATCGACGACACCCTGCTCCACGAGATCGCACTCGTCGGTTCGCCCGAGGACATGCCGCGCCTGTGCCGGGAGCGGTACGCCGGGCGGCTGGATCGCGTGTCCTCCTATTACCCCTGGCCCGGCGACGACCCCGACCGACTGCGAGAGATCCTCGCGGGCTTCGCCGAGGAGACCGAGGAGGACCGATGAACCCTGCCGACCTCAACGAACTACTGAACCGTTCCCGTATCGCCGACACGCTGCACGCCTACAGCCGCGGGGTCGACCGTTGCGACATCGATCTGCTGGTCGACCTGTTCACCGAGGACGCCCGCTTCGACTATGGCCACGGCAACATCACCCGCGGGCGCGAGGCGCTCACCGAGCTCTTCAAGGCGGCCACCGGCCGGTACACCGCTACGAACCACCATTGTTCGACGATCAACCACCTCTCCCTGGGTGAGGGCAGAGCCGAGACGATCACCTACGTGTACGCCTTTCA
This sequence comes from uncultured Nocardiopsis sp., assembly GCA_937957845.1. GTDB lineage: Bacteria > Actinomycetota > Actinomycetes > Streptosporangiales > Streptosporangiaceae > Nocardiopsis. The sequence goes on along the minus strand of CALGOD010001114.1, from coordinate 1,230 downwards.
CGAGAACACCGAGACCGACCTCCAACTGCACGTTTGGGGCAACTACGAGGATCGGTTGGTCGATGAGGGCGACCGGTGGCGGATCGAAGAACGCCGGGTGCGGATAGCGGGCGTCAAAACCGTCTCGGGCGAGGAGTTGCCGGACCGCTTCGAACGCTACCTCCGGGGTGGGCCCCTCCCCTGAGGCACGCCGGGTCTTCGAAGTACCGGCCGTCCACGCGGCACCCAAGGTCAGGACTTCGGTCTTGGCCTTCGGTGCTTACAGGGCACCCTCGAAGAGGGCACCGTCGCAGCGGATTTCTTCGGGATCTCGCTTTCGCCGCTTCCACGGGAGTGCCCCGCGTGCGGGGACCCCGTTCACGGCGCCCGCCGATCCGTCGCCGGTCGCCTTCATCGATCCCCGAGAAACCCCTGGCTCCCCGTTCACCGTGCGTTCTCGGTCGGTCCGCGATCACCACTGGCCAGGACAGACGGCGACCGGCCTCGTCCCCCACGACGACCGGATGAAGACGAGGGCGAACATGAACAAGAATCATCGGGTGAAGCCGGTCCTGGTAGGCGGAGCGGAGGAAGGGACGACGGATCGTCGTACCGGTGAGAGGGCGGCATCGGTGCCCAAGCCGCACCGCAGCCGGTGCCCGAGTGCGTTTCCGGTGGCGAGCGGGCCGGTCCGGGCGCTCCGTGGTTCCGGCATCCTGGCCCTGACGCTCGTCGCTGAGCAGGCGACGATCACGCCGTCCACCGACAAGGGGAACAGGACCGCGCGCCGCTCGGGTTCGCCATGGCGCGGAGCGAATCCGTACATGTGCGGGTAGGACACCACCGCAGCGATGCCCGCGGGGCATCGACATGGCGACGGTGGTCGTCCGGCGGGGCCGGCGAAAAGGTCTCATCCTCGGTCACTCCCGTCTCGGGGCGAAGCCCCCCGGGTGGGGCGGGTCGTTCTCCCCCGCCGAGTTCGACCCCTTTCCGGTCTCGGTTCGCGGCCCTGCACCGGGGTACGGCGAAGTACGCCTTCCCAGGTCGAGACTCCGGCGAACTTCCATGAACGAACCGTGCTCACCCTCCTGAGGCGGATGCCGCAGGTTCGCATCCCGCCGGGGCCGCCCTCACGACCTGGGCTTCTCTTCCACGAGGGGCCCGGCCCCGTTTCCCACGATGCCGGTCCGCCCCGTCTTCACGCCCCGAACGTCCCCCGACATCCCGCCTCGCCCCGTTCCGAGAACCGAG
>CALGOD010001113.1 GCA_937957845.1 uncultured Nocardiopsis sp. | reverse complement strand
TCCTCGGCGAGCATCGGTACCGCGGTGTTCCCCGAGGGGTCCGCCTCCGCGATGCGCTCGGAGCCCACCAACGCGGCGGCCCCGAAGCCCAGCGCCAGCGTCATCAGGTAGAAGGCGCCGACCATGCCGATGGTGCGTTCGACCGACGTCCGCGCCGAGCGTCCGTCGGGAACGGTGTAGAAACGGATGAGGATGTGCGGCAACGCGACCGTGCCCAGTACCAGGGCCAGGCCCAGGCTGATCATGTCCAGTTTGTTGAACAGGGTCCGTGTGGGGTCTCCGGGCACCTCCACCCCCAGGTGCAGTCCCGGTTCGAGGAAGGCGCGGCCGTGTCCGCTGGCCTCGGCCGCGCCGCTGAGCAGGGCGCGCGGGTCGAAGGAGAACAGGACCAGCACCAGCACGGTCAGCAGGCCGGTGGCGGTCAGCAGGACGACCGCCTTGATGATCTGCAACCAGGTAGCGGCCTTCATCCCGCCGTACATCACGTAGGCGATCATCAGCACGCCCACCAGGACGATGGCGGCCACACTCGTCCGGTCGGCGCTCATGCCCAGGAAGGTACCGCCGTCGTGCAGGCCCAGCAGGACCGTGACCAGTGCGCCCGCGCCGACCATCTGCGCCACCAGGTAGAACACGCACACGGTGACGGTGGAGATGGTGCAGGCCAGACGCACGCGCATCCGGCGCATGCGGAAGGCGGGGAGGTCGGCCATGGTGAAGCGGCCGGTGTTGCGCATCAGTTGGGCCATCGGAAGGACCAGAAGCCAGGCCACCAGGAAGCCGATGGAGTACAGGAACCCGTCATAGCCGCGTAGGGAGATCATGCCGGCGATGCCGAGGAAGGAGGCCGCGGACAGGTAGTCGCCGGTCAGGGCGAGCCCGTTCTGGGTGCCGGAGAAACCGCGGCCGCCCGCGTAGAAGTCGACCGCGCCGCGGGTGGTGCGCCGGGCCCGGATGGCGATGGTCAGCGTGACCAGGACGAACAGGGCGCACAGACCGATCGCCCAGACGTGCGCCGTGCCGAGCTGGTCGCCGAGGGCGTTCCCGTCGAGGGGTCCGGCGGAGACCTCCGGGGCCGGCCGCCGTGCCGCGTGGACGGTACCGCCCGCGGTCGCGCGAAGGACCGTCACCACCTGTGCGCCCCCGTCCCCTCGGCGCCCTCCTCCTCGCGGCCCCTCTCCAGGAGCTCCCGGGCGAGCGGGTCCAGGGCGCGCTCGGACAGTCGGACGAACCCCCAGGCGAGGACGAACGTCAGCGCGAACTGTCCCATGCCCATGGCAAGGGCCACGTTCACCGAATCCGCGATCCTCATGTTCATGAGATCCCGCGCATAAGCCGCGAGCAACAGATGGGAAAGGTGACCCAGTAGGAATACCGAGACGAGCGCACCGGCCAGGAGGGCGAATCTTCTCCGCAGCACGACGAAAGACGGATCGACCGACATGCGTTCGTAGGCGCGCGCCCTGTGGGCGTCACGTCGGCGGTCCATCGCGGGTCCGTCCTCCTCGGAGTCGGGGCCCTCTCCCCGACCCCCTGACCTCCGCCTGTGTCCACCCTCCATGTACGCGACCACGGCCCCTCCCCCTGACGCTTTCTCCGGACACCGCTCCCCCGGGTGTCCACCCTTTCCCGCACGCCGGACACGCGGCGCCGGGCCCGGTCGGATCGATCGAAGTCGGCGTTTCCTCCCGGATAGGGAAATACCCTAGCGACACTTTCCTTCTTGAGTTCGGCGAACGCATGAATCGACCGGAGAAAATGTCCTACCCACCATCAAAAAAGGACATTCAATAGAAGATGCACAAATAAGGCGCATGACGAAAGCGCCGCACCACCAGAGCACGTCGCGTCGAACGGCCCGCACCGACACTCCCGCGAGGCCACGGATTCCCTGGTCACCACGGACCGGCGGGCCGGGCATGGGCGCACGGCCCTTCGAAACTTCGCTAGGCTTCGAGGCGACCCCGAACCCGTGACGGCGCATCCGGCGTGCAGTCGATGCGTGCTTTCGTACACATGTATGATGAGGGGTCCGCACTGTTCACGCGATACCGAAGGGAAATCCCCGCCGTGGTCACCGAGGTCTTCACCCGCAAGTACTGCGACCCCCACGCTGTCCGTGAGGAGAAGGTCGAGGCGACTGAGGTCATCCAGTTCGCCTGGGAGGGCACCGTCCGCGAGATCGACGCGTGCACCGACTGCCTCAAGGAGCACGAGGCCCGTTTCGAGCCGCTCGTCGACTACTCGCGCCCGGTGAAGAGGCGCCGCGCCAAGAAGGCCGCGCCCGCCGAGAGCACCCAGAACTCCGCCGAGGCCGCGGGCAGCACGGCCCAGTAGGACCGGAGGCGAGCCCGCCCCGAGACACCGAACCTCATCGCGTCAACCGCGCGCGGGGCCGACGGTCACCCCGGTGACCGTCGGCCCCGCGCCATGTGCGGACCGACGCGCTCAGGGCCGCCCGGACGCCAGTTCCCCGTCCTTCCAGACCGCCGCGACCTGCGGAACACCGGGCCGATAGGCCAGGTAGAGGTGGTTGGGGGCCTCCAGGAGGACCAGGTCGGCGCGCGCTCCGGGGGCCAGATGCCCCACGTCGGTACGGCGCAGGGCCCGGGCTCCCCCCGCGGTGGCCGCCCACACCGCCTCGTCCGGGGTCATCCCCATGTCACGAACCGCGACCGCGATGCAAAAGGCCAGGCTGGACGTGAAGCAGGAGCCGGGGTTGCAGTCGCTGGCCAGGGCGACCAAGGCACCGGCGTCGATGAGCGCGCGGGCGTCGGGGTAGGGCTGACGGGTGGAGAAGTCCACACCCGGCAGCAGGGTGGCCACCGTGGGCTCCGGGCCCGCGGCGGCCTGCGCCAGGGCGTCCACGTCCTCGGGGGTCAGGTAGGTGCAGTGATCGACCGACGCGGCCCCCAGTTCCACCGCCAGGCGCACACCCGGCCCCTCCCCCAATTGGTTGCCGTGCACACGGGCCAGGAGACCACGCTTCGCTCCGGCCTCCAGGACACGACGTGAGGCCTCCTCGTCGAAGGCTCCGCGCTCACAGAAGACGTCGATCCATCTGGCGTACGGCGCGCACGCGTCGAGCATGGGGCCGGTCACCAGGTCGACGTAGCCCTGGGGGTCGTCGGCGTACTCGGGGGCGACCACGTGCGCACCGAGGAAGGTGACCTCGTCGGTCACTCGTGAGGCCACGGCCAGAGAACGCTCCTCGTCGGCGACGGTGAGACCGTAGCCGGACTTGACCTCCAGGGTGGTGGTGCCCTGGGACCGTGCTTCGCGGACCAGGCGCCGCGCCCCCGCGAGCAGGTCGGCGTCGGAGGCTTCACGGGTGGCGGCCACCGTGGTGCGGATACCGCCCGCCGAGTAGGGTCGGCCGCTCATCCGTGCGGCGAACTCGCGACTGCGATCACCCGCGAACACGATGTGGGAGTGACTGTCGACGAAACCGGGGATGACACAACGCCCCGCTGCGTCCACTCGCGCGTCGGCCGCCGGCGCCTGGGTGCGCGGTCCGGCCCAGGCCACCCGACCGTCTTCGATGACCAGGGCGGCGTCCTCGATCTCGCCCACCGCCCCACGCCCTCGCGAGGGATCGTTGGTGACCAGGGTGGCGATGTCGTCGATGACGATGCTCTGGGGCACGTCGCTCATCTGCATTCCTCCGTGGCTGCCTCCGCCTTCGGGCGGGGAGGGAGACGGTCTCCCGAAGAACGTGGCGGGAAGTGGTGAGGCCGCCCGGGAGCTCCGGAGACCGGAGCGCCGGGCCTTCCGGGTCGAGGAGAGTCAGGCATGGAGCTCCTCGATGACGGTGCGGAGCTCCCGGGCCGTCCCCTCCACCCGTAGGTGGACGCCGTCACGGACGATCCAGCGCCCGTCGGCCATGACGTGCCGCACGTCGGCGGACGTGGCGGCGAAGACGACGGCGTCGGTGGCACGCGCGGGGTCGGCTCCGGCCAGTCGGACGCCGTCCAGGGCGACGTTGACCAGATCGGCCCGGGCCCCGGGGGCGAGCACCCCCGCGTCCGGCCGGGGACGTACGTCCCCGGGCCCGCCCACACCCTCGTCGGGTACGGGCCGGGTCCAACCCAGGGAGGTGTGTCCCTGGGACGTGGCGGCGCGCAACAGTCCCCCGGTGTCCAGGGTGCCGCGACGGTGTGTGCGCAGGCGCTCATGGAGTTCGACCGCCCTGGCCTCCTCGAACATGTCGGTCTGGGCGTGCTGGTCGGTGCCCAGGCTGAGCGGGGCGGGAAGCAGGTCGCCGGTGCGGGGCAGACCGTCGGCCAGGTCGCGTTCGGTGGTGGGACACAGGCACACGGTGGCCCCCGACCGACGGACGGCCGCGACGTCCTCGTCGGTCAGGTGGGTGGCGTGCACCAGACTGGTGCGCTCTCCGAGCACACCGGCGTCGGCCAGGACGGCTGTGGGGGTACGACCGTAGGCGGCCAGGCAGGCGGCGTTCTCCGCGAGTTGTTCGGAGACGTGGACGTGCAGCGGGGCCCCGCGCCGCACGGCGAACTCGGCGATGTCGGGCAACCGCTCGGCGGGAACGGCGCGCACCGAGTGGGCGGCCACCCCCACGCGCACGTGGTCGCCCTCGGGGACGAAGGAGGCCACGCGGTCGGCCCACCGGCCGGTGTCCCCGTCACCGAACCGCGACTGTGGGCCGGACAGGGGTAGATGGACCCCACGGGAGTCCAGGCCACCGGACAGGTAGCACGCGTCCAACAGAGTGATGCGGATCCCGGCGTCGGCGGCCGCCGCCGTCAGCGCGTGCCCCATGGCGTTGGGGTCGTCGTAGCGGGACCCGCCGGGGGCATGGTGCAGGTAGTGGAACTCGCCCACACAGGTGATCCCCGCCAAGGCCATCTCGGCGTAGACCGCCCGGGCGAGCCGGTGGTAGGAGTCGGGGTCCAGGCGTTCCGCGACCCGGTACATGGCCTCACGCCAGGTCCAGAAGGAGCCGGTGCCCGCGTGGGTGCGTCCTCTCAGAGCGCGGTGGAAGGCGTGGGAGTGGGCGTTGGCGAGCCCGGGGAGGGTGAGCCCGGTCAACGTCTCGGCGTCCTCGGGCGCCGACACCCCGACCTCCACCGAGGTGATCCGACCGGCGGCCGTCCGCACCAGCACACCGTGTTCGGGGGCACCGTCCCCGGCTCCGGTCCAGGCCCATTCGCACCACACGTGGTGCTCGCCCGCTCCCCCGGGTCCCACGTCCCCGAGCGCACGCGCACCGGTGACGGCGCCTTCGGCCGTCGCCGTCTTCGGACTCATCCCTCCCCCTCACGGACGGGACGCTCCAGCAGGTCCTGGAGCACGTCGGCCAGGGCGAGCACTCCGGAGTGGCAGTCCTCGGGCCGGGCCCACTCGTGGGGCGAATGCGACACCCCTGTCGGGTTACGCACGTACAGCATCGCGGTGGGCACGTGTGCGGCGAGCACGCCCGCGTCGTGCCCGGCTCCGGTGGGCAGCACCGGCACCCGGGGATCGGGGGCGCGTGAGGCGACCACCGCGGCCAGCCGGTCGCGCAGCCCGTGCGAGAACGACACCAGCGGGGTGAGTGACTCGTTGACCATCGCATGGCCCACCCCGTGTTCGCGGGCGGCCTGCTCTGCGGCCTCGCGCACTCCGGCCACGACCGCGTCGAGCACGGCCCCGTCGGCGGCACGGGCGTCCAACCAGGCACTGACCGAGGAGGGGATCGCGTTCGTGCCGTTGGGCGCGATCCGGGCCTTGGCGACGGTGGCTCGCGCGTCGTGTTCCTCGGCCAGCGCGCGTGCCGCCAGGACGGCGTGCGCGAACGGCAGCATGGGATCACTGCGATCGGGCAGGCGGGTGGTCCCCGCGTGGTCGGCGCGGCCGGTGAAGTCCATCCTCCAACGTCCGTGCGGCCAGATCGCACTGGCCACGCCCACCGGATGCGAGGTCTCCTCCAGGGCCCGGCCCTGCTCCACGTGCAGTTCGACGAACACGTCCAGGTCCGCCAGCGTCCCGGGATCGGCGCCGATGGCGTGCGGATCATGGCCGGCGGCCTCCATGGCCTGGGCCCAGGTGGTGCCGGAGGCGTCGGTGAGGCCGC
>CALGOD010001112.1 GCA_937957845.1 uncultured Nocardiopsis sp. | reverse complement strand
CTCGGTCGCGGATACACCATCCTCAGGAGTGGCACTGCTGGACAGCTCTTCGGCAGAGGTATTCCTGGTCTCCGGCGTGTCGGTCTGGGGACGCTGTCCATCCGCCCCGCCCTCGCCGTGTCTGCTCTCGCTCAGTTCCCTGCCCCCATGGCACATCACGTCCGGCACCCTGCCGTCCTGATATTGGACGCGCGAGTACCGCTGATCGTTCATCTCGAGTCGGGACCGAAGCGGTATTCCTGGGAATGACGCCACCATCGCTCAGCCCTCGGCCTCACGATACCCGCACGTAACCATGTCAAGGCCTAGGCGATAACCACAGCGTCTCTTCTGACCCAACGCCTACTCTCATGAGGTACGTATGGGGGCATTTGTTGGTCCGACCACTCACTGGTGAGCAGAATCTCACGCATCACAGTTCCGCAGGCGGCCGTGAGACGACCATCGGGTCAGGAGATGCGTTCGAGCACGCGCATCGACCCCAGTTCTCGCACCTCCTTGAACCTCTCCGAGGCGAGGGCCCGCCGGTAGATGTTGTAGGGCGGTCGCCCCCCGTCCCTCGGATCGGGGAACACGTCGTGGATGACGAGAGCTCCCCCGACGGCGACGTGAGGACTCCAGCCCTCGTAGTCGTTCTGGGCCGCTTCCTCACTGTGACCACCGTCGATGAAGACCATGCCGAGAGGAGTGCCCCAGACCGCGGCCACCTCGGCCGACCGGCCGACGATCGCGATGATCTCCTCGTCCAAGCCGGCCTCGGTGATCGTACGGCGAAAGTGCGGAAGCGTGTCGAATTTGCCGGTGGGCCCGTCGACAAGGCTCGCGTCGTGGTACTCCCATCCCTCCTGGTGCTCCTCCGAACCCCGGTGATGGTCCACGGTGAGGACCTTGGCTCCGGTCACACGGGCGGCGGCACCCAGGAAGATGGTGGATTTGCCGCAATAGGTTCCGATCTCCACGATCGGACCGAGAGGGGCGTAGGTGAGCGCGGCCTCGAAGAGGGCCGTGCCCTCGTCCGTCGGCATGAAGCCCTTGGCGGACTCGGCCGCCGCCAGGAGTTCGGCTGGGATCGTCTTCGTCATACGGAGATCATCCCATCGGCCGTTCCGGGGGCCGACAATGCCCGGTCACTTCCTCGGAGAGGAGGCCTCTCCGACTTTTTCACTTGTTCACAAACCACCCCGAAAAAAC
>CALGOD010001111.1 GCA_937957845.1 uncultured Nocardiopsis sp. | reverse complement strand
CGGTGAAGCCGTGCTCCTCGCCCAGCTCCTGGATCGCCGCGATCCCCGCGGGGATGGAGTCGTGGCGGAACGCGGCGGTCTTGGAGAAGACCAGGGCGCTGAACTCGGGGTCGTCGGTGGGTGGTGGTTGAGTCTGTGCGCCGGCACTACCGGCGGCGAGCGGCAGGACGAGGGCACTGGCGAGCAGCGCGCTCGCGGCCCGTACCCACCGCCGTCTGACCAGAGGTCGACTGGCCAACATTTCCTCCTCGAAATCGTGCACCAGGCCGTGAACGGCTGCGGTCACGGCTTGAGCCTGAGTGGGGTCGCCACCGGCTCCGTGTGACTGTCGCCGAGCGGCCTCGTCCGGCGACGTGCCCGCGGGGTACGCGGACCGTCACGCGCCATAACGTAGTGATCTTTTGCTTTGCGGTCAAACAAAATGCTGGACGCGCCCCTGCCCGCACCGCTGTCCACCGGGCGGCGGGTGTGGCATTCCCTACAACCGTCGCCGAGGGAGCTCACGCGGCCGCGGGAGGCCGCAACCTCGACCAGTCCACCTTCCGGCAGGCGGCACCCGCGATCTGGAACAAAGATGGACAAGTCGCCCATCCGACGTTCGGTTACGGCACCCATCAGACAAAAGTCGGATACCAAAGTTGCGGTTACGGGAACGTGACCGATCGAAGAGACAGTGGTTTACTCGTACTATGGCCACACTTCCAACCAACGGAGCCGGGGAAGGGACCCAGCGCTCCCGCGAGGCCGACCCTCGCTCGGCCGGCACGCTCTTCCAGCTGGTGAGGGACGGCCGCCCGCGTACTCGTGCCGACCTCGCTGCTGTCACCGGCTTCGCCCGCCCCACCGTCGCGGCGCGGATCGACGAGCTGCTCAGCGCGGGCCTCATCGTGCCCGCGGGCGAGGCGTCCTCGACGGGGGGCCGCCCGCCGGCCACCTTCGCCTTCAACCCGGGCGCCCGCATCGTGCTGGCCGCCGACCTCGGCGTCAGCCACGGGCGCCTGGCCGTCACCGACCTCGCCTCGACCGTCCTGGCGGAGCGGTCGCTGGAGGTGGCGATCGCGGACGGCCCGGAGGTGGTGCTCGACCTCGTCAGCGCCACGCTCATCGAGATGGTCGAGGAGCTCGGCCGCCCACTCAGCGACGTCGCTGGGGTCGGCGTCGGGCTCCCGGGTCCCGTCGAGCACCGGCTCGGACGCGCGATCAGCCCGCCGATCATGCCCGGCTGGGACGGGTACGACGTCCCCGGCCGGCTGAAGCAGACACTGCCGGCGCCCGTGCTCGTCGACAACGACGTCAACATCATGGCGCTGGGCGAGCACGCCGCCCGCTGGCAGGACGTCGACGACCTCGTCTTCGTCAAGATCGCCACGGGTATCGGTGCGGGGATCATCTCCGACGGCAAGCTGCGCCGCGGTGCGCTGGGTGCCGCGGGCGACCTCGGCCACATCGCCGTCCCCCGGGGCCGCGAGGTGCCGTGCCGCTGCGGCAACGTGGGGTGCCTCGAGGCCTTGGCGGGGGGACAGGCGATCGTCGAGTCGCTGCAGGACCAGGGCATCGAGATCGAGCGCACCTCCCAGATCGTCGACCTGGTGCGCGCCGGGAACCTCGTGGCGAGCCAGACCGTGCGCCAGGCGGGACGCGACATCGGCAACGTCGTCGCCGGTGTGGTCAACCTGCTCAACCCGTCGGTCATCGTCATCGGTGGGATCGTCTCCGAGGTGGGCGAGCACCTGCTGGCCGGGATCCGGGAGGTGGTTTACAGCCGCTCGCTGCCCCTGGCCACCCAGCACCTGCGGATCGTCTCCTCTCAGACGAAGGGGCTCGCCGGTGTGCTGGGCGCCTCGCAGATGGTCTCCCAGCAGGTGCTGTCGGCTCCGGCGATCGACGAGATGCTCGGCCGCGCCTGACGTCAGCCGAGCTCGGCGACCCGGACGTCCCGGAAGTACACCTCGTCCGTGTCCCCGTGGTTCTGCAGGCCGATGTGACCGGAGGACAGGTCCCGGTCCGGGTCGGTGGAGTGGAACTCGTTGACGACCACGCCGTTGAGCGTGACGGTGATCGTCGGGTCGTCCACCTCGATGACGTAGGTGTTCCACTCTCCCGGCGGGTTGAGCGCAGCGTCGCGTGCCTCCTCGTCGGCTCCCTGGAAGCCGTAGACCGCTCCGGTGGTGCGGTCCGGCGCGTCGGTGGCGTCGATCTGGATCTCATAGCCCTCGGTGACGGCGACCCACGGGTCGTCCCCGGGATCCGGGAAACCGACGAAGACCCCGGAGTTGTCGTCACCGGTGACCTTCCAGTCGAGGCTCAGGCGGTAGGAGCCGAACTCCTCGGGGAACCACAGCAGCCCCATCCCCCCGACCGTCCGGACGGAGCAGTCGTCCTGCGGCTCGAACGAGCCCGGCCCGGCCATCCGCCACCGGGCGAGACTCTCGGCGGTGCCGTCGAGGAGCACCCGCTCTCCTGTCTGCACCGGTTCGCAGGCCGACGCCGCAGGCTCCTCGTCCGCGCACGCCACGAGGAGGGCGAGGACACACCCCGCCAAGGCACACGTGTGGCGCGAGCGGCTCATTCGTGACCTCCTCGACGGCAGTGTGACATTCCGGCTCGACCGCGGTCAGGGCAAGGGGGCCCGCAGCCGGGTGGCTGCGGGCCCCTTGTCCGGGTGGTGTGGGCTGGGTCAGCTGGTCTTGGTCAGCCGGCCCATGTCCTTGCCCCCCGCCACCGCCGTTGCGGCGGTGGTGGTGGTGCCGCCGGCGGGGCGGCGCACCCCCAGGGTGTCGGTGCCGTTGCCGTCCCAGTCACCCACCAGCACCTCGTCCCCGAGGCGACCGAAGGTGACCACGTGGTCGGCCTGGCCACCCCGCAGGGAGTTGGCCACGTGGAACGTGCGGCCCCGCTGCACCATCAGGGTGTCACGGCCATCACCGTCCCAGTCACCGGCGTGGGTGATGTCCTCACCCCGCCCGTAGGCGAAGACCACATCGGCCTGCCCACCGCGCAGCGCGTTGGACACGTGGTAGGACGCCCCGCGACGCACCGCGAAGGTGTCCCGCCCGTCACCGTCCCAGTCACCCACCAGCACCTGGTCACCGGCCCGGCCGTAG
>CALGOD010001110.1 GCA_937957845.1 uncultured Nocardiopsis sp. | reverse complement strand
GAGACCGGCTCCACCGTCGCCACAGCGCCTCCTCATCGGAGGAGAACACGTCCACGTCGAACAGCACACGCCGTTCGCCTTTGACCGCGCCACCGCCGATACCGCGGGTCAACCGCACCACCGGCCCCTGGGCGAGCTGCTCTTCCAAACGGCCGCCCTTGGGCAGGGTCGTGACCACCCGCACCCCATCGAGACGCTCAGCCAACCAGCCGCGCACAGCGGCCACCAGATCAGGTTGGTCACTCATACGTCCGCGGCCTTCCGCAGCACGGTCAACGCCTGCCAGGCGTCGTCCTCGTCCACCTCAGCGCGGACCTGCGCTTCAGGGCGCCGGTCCTTTTCCCGCTCGGACTCCACCACCTTCGCGCCCAACGCCAAGCCGTGCGCGACCGCGGCGTTGTTGGCCTTAGACGCGATGGTCTCGGCTTCGGTGCGCATGGGCCCGGTGACCTCATCAGAGCGCATCACCTCACCGATGCCGTCGTAGAACGCCTCAAAACGGACCTGAGCCACAACTCATCCCCTCACTTCTCGTAGGGACACCGCTGTGTGATCCAGGCGCCCGGACGCCGACCGGAACACCTCGGGGCGGCCGTGCACCTCGGTGCGGATCAGCCCATGCGCGGGGCAGGTGTACTCGACAGCGTCCACCCCGTCGATGTCCAGGAAGCCCTTCACGTACAGGCGGTAGTGGGCGAGCATCTGGTCGCGCTGCTGGGTTTGGGTCTCGGTGGAGTCCACCGGCTGCCAGGCCACACCGGTCAGGGTTTCGCGGGTCTCCCCTTCGACGTCGTTGCCGTACACGTCCTGGCCGACCACGTCCCGCCGGATGAGGGTGACGGTGTCACCCCAAATGCCCCGCCCGGTCATGGTCTGGCTCCGAGCCGGTACCGTTCCAGCGCCGCGGCGTCCAACCCACCCACCACGGCGGCTTCGCGGTAGCGGATGGTACGCCGGTCCATCGTCTCCGACGACACGTCGAGGGGCACGGCTGCGGCTTTGGCAGCCAACTCCACCGTGAGTTTCACCAGGTTGGGTGGGACCGGGTCGAACCCCGCCAAGTAGTCCACCTCGATACGCCCGAACCCCTCAGGCCACACCCCGCCGGTACGTTCCAACTGCCCGTACCGGCGCGACAGGCGCCACCCCGACACCGGGGTCCCGTCGACGCGCACCTCCTCCACAGAGGTCACGGCCAACGCCCGCAACGACAGCACGCGTTGGCCTTCACCGTCGTACTCCTCGCCCTCCACCGTGTGCGGTCCGATGGGCCACCCGCAATAGTCCACGATGTTCTGTGAGGCGGCGTCCAACAAAGCCTGCGCGTCCTGCGGGACCGGACCACCGGCGTACACCGGCCAGTCCTCCACCGTCGCCAAAGGGGTCACCACTACTCACCCCCGGACGCGGTGTCCTCGATGTCGCGTTTCTTGTTCTTGACCCGCCGCGTCTTCTGCTTCGGTTTCGCCTCGGGCTCATCGGTGATCAGGCCGCGCTTACGCGCTTCTGCCTCCGACAACCGCAACCGGAGCATGACCCCGTTCACCTCAACGTCGTACTCAGACAGTGGTCCGCCCTGCACATACACCACCTCCTCCCCCGACGTGATCGGGTTCACGGGGGCGGCCGGCCCACACGCGGCATGCTCCACCTCGCAGATCGGACACCGCCCCCGCACCTGCCGTTGGTACACGGTCAGCTACCAGACCCGGCCAGTTCCACCCGCACGAAAGCGGCCGGCTGCAGGAACGCCAGCGCCACCCGCGTCTCCGCCAAGATGGCGACGAGGTTGCGGATGAAGAAGTTGTCGTGGGAGTCGGTCACCGCAATGGACGCCTGCTGGCGGTCGTACAGGACGGCCTTGGTGAAGTCCCCCACCCACGCCGTGCCGCGCTCCAGCACCTCCGACTCCACCACGGGCAGCCCCCACATGGTGGTGTTGCCACCCGCAGCCACCGGGCCGCCCATGTAGTAGTGCATGTTGCCGTCCTGCATCAGGTCGATCTCTTCCCGGTCCTCGGGGTGGATCAACACAGCGTTGGCGTTCGTGCGCGCACCCAGGCGCACACGGGTCTTGGCGCGGCGGATCAGCTGCAGGTCATCACCGGTCGCGGTCAGCGACTGGGTTCCGGAGATGTTGTCCAGTCCGAGCAAGTTCTCGCCGGTGCCGTCGCCCGCGACGATCTGCCGGTCGATCTCCTCCTCGATGCCGTACCGGAGGAACTGGTCGATCATCGCCCGCACCTGACCCACGTCGGCCAGGGCGCGCTTGGTGATCGCAGCCCAGTTCGCGATGGTCTTGACCGTGGTGGTCTGCCGCTCGAACGTGAACCCTGACTGGGGCTTGGTGCCCGAGGTGCCCGTGGTCTGGGTGGCCTCGGGCGTGAACGCCGCGTTCTGGTCCACACCCGCCACGTAGGCGTACTCGATGGTGTC
>CALGOD010001109.1 GCA_937957845.1 uncultured Nocardiopsis sp. | reverse complement strand
GTCTCCACCGACCTGGTCGTCCGCCTGGGCGGGGTGGACCCCCGGGGTGACCGGGAGGAGACCACCCAGGAGGAGCTGCGTGACATGATCGCGACCCAGGGCGGTATGACAGCCGAGCAGCGCACCATTCTGTCGGGCGCCTTCGACATCACCGAGCGGACACTGCGTCAGGTCCTGGTTCCACGCCCCGAGGTGGACACCGTTCCGGCCGGTACACCCGCGAGGGAGGCCGCCCTGCTGCTCGCCGAGCACGGTCACTCACGTGCTCCGGTGGTCGACGGGGACGTGGACGACGTGGTGGGGGTCGTGCACTGGTCCGACCTGGTCCGGGGCGAGGGGGAGGCGGGGGACCTGGCCCGGAAACCGCTTCTGCTGCCCGTCTCGCTGACGGTCTCCTCGGCACTGCACCGGATGACCATGGAGCGCCAGCAGTTGGCCGTCGTGATCGGTGAGAGCGGAGGCGTCAGCGGCATCGTCAGTCTGGAGGACCTGCTGGAGGAGGTCGTCGGTGAGATCTATGACGAGACCGACTCGGCGGAGGCCGTCCCCACACGTCTGGAGGACGGCGCCCTGCGACTTCCCGGCTCCTATCCCGTCCACGAACTGGAGGACCTCGGCGTCATCCTCACCGACCGGCCGGAGGGGAGCTACGTCACCATCGCCGGAATGGTCCTGGTCCTGCTCGGCCACATTCCCGACGGGCCGGGGGAGGAGGTGTCCGTGGGCGGCTGGACGTTCACGGTCGCCGAGGCCGACGGCCGTGTGGTCGGAGAGCTCTTCCTCACCCCGAACCGATGACGACCCCGAGCGACCCCGCGTCCACCGGACACGCGGTCAGGAGGTGGCGGATCCGGATGTGGGTCCACCGCGCTTACGCAGCACCAGCAGGAGGTTCCAGGTGACGATCTCGCGCAGCAGGGGAACGCGCACGACCGGCTTGGCCCACCCGGGCAGATAACGGGGGCGGATGTCCACGGGGTCCACGTCGGTGCGCCGACGGACCCACCGCAGCATCTCCTTGGCGTACGCGGCGTACATGGTGCGGCCGAAGTCGTTCTTGGGTCGACGTCCGTGCCTGCGCGCGAACCGTTCGGCGGCGTAGGCACCGCCCAGGTAGTGCCACGGCGAGGTCTCGTGCCCGCCCCACGGCGACAGCCACAGTGTGTACGACAGGTACACCAGCCCTCCCGGCCGGGTCACCCGCACCATCTCGTCGGCCATCCGGACGCGGTCCGGCACATGCTCCAACACGTTGGAGGAGAAGCACACGTCCACCGAGTCGCTACGTAGCGGCAGGTCCAGCGCGCTGCCCTGGACACCGTGGACGTCCACCGCGCGTCCGTGCAGCCTCATCTCGTGGGCGTCGGAGTCCACGCACAGACAGCGCGCACCGGCGGCGCGCAGTTCGTCGGCGAAGTACCCGGGGCCACCGCCCACGTCGGCCACGAGCCTTCCCCGCAGGGGGGTGTAGGAGCGCAGCTGCGCGACGGTGTCCCGCGCCAACGTGCCGTAGAAGTGGGCGGGATCGCTCTGCTCCTTGCGGAAGGCGGTGAACAGTCCCACCGACCGGCCCAGCGTGGCGCGAAAGGCCACGGTGCCGTCGGGACGGGTGCGGGAGGAGCTCATCGTCCGTCCCCCACCACCACGTAGTGGCGCAGGTGGAGCCAGTGGTCCCCGCCCCAGTACTCGTCGGAGGCGACGATCCGCGCGTTCGGGACCAGTGCGGCGATCCTCTCGGTACGCAGGGTGTGCATCCGCATCGGCGCCGGATAGCGCAACAGCACGCGCTGGGCCAGGGCGACCAACGGCCAGGGGGCGTACCGGAACACCATGCCCTTGAAGGTACGCCGCTCGGACTCGGGCACCCCCAACACCATGACGCCGCCGGGGCTTAGCACCCGTGCGAACTCGCGCACGTAGCCCTCGGCCAGGTCGGGAGGCAGGTGCTGCAGGACGAGGTCGGTGTAGACGAGGTCGAAGGAGTCGTCCTCGAACATCGACAGATCGGGGCGCTCGTTCAGTACGAAGGTGATCCGGCCGGCGGAGCGGTCCAACCGGCGGGCCTCGGCCAGCATCGGCGCGGAGATGTCCACCCCCACGACCTCGTCGAAGTGGGCGGCCAACGCGTTGGACAGCCG
>CALGOD010001108.1 GCA_937957845.1 uncultured Nocardiopsis sp. | reverse complement strand
TCCCCTCGGAGATGGCGCGTCCACGCTCGATCTCGGCGTTGAACTCCTCACCGAGCAGGATCGCGATGTTGGTGATCCACAACCACACGAGGAAGATGACCACCGTCGCCATGCTGCCGTAGGTCTTGCCGTAGGACGCGAAGTTGGCGACGTAGAAGGCGAAGGCGGCCGAGGCGACCAACCAGAGCACGACCGCGATCACGCTTCCGGGGCTGACCCAGCGGAACCCGCGTTTGGCGTTGGGCGAGGCCCAGTACAGGAGCGCGATCATGAACACGACCATGAGCAGCAGCACCGGCCACTTGGCGATGTCCCACACCGTCACCACGGTCGACCCCAACCCCAGCAGCTCTCCGACCCGCTGCGCGACCCCTCCGCTGAGGGTGACGCCGATCACGGTCAGGGACAGAAGGACGACCATCAGCAGGGTGACGCCGACACGGATCGGCAGGGTCTTCCAGATCGGTCTGCCCTCCGGCACGTCGTAGACGACGTTGGAGGCGCGCATGAAGGCGGCGATGTAGCCGGAGGCCGACCACAGGGCGACGGCGAGGCTGACCAGACCGAACACACCCGCGGCCGTCTGGTTGCTCTGGAGGTTCTCGATGGCGGTCGTCACCAGTTGCCCGGTGTCCGCCGGCATGGCCTTGGACACGTTCTCGGTCAGTGTCCGCGTGGCCTCGGGCCCGGCCAGGCCGACGAGGGACACCAGCACGAGGAGTGCCGGGAAGATCGCCAGGATCGCGTAGTAGGTGAGGCCGGCCGCGAGGTCGGCCAGGGCGTCCTTCTTGAACTCACCGACGGTCCGTCGCAGCGACGCCCACCAGGAGGTCGGCGGCATGTCGGTCGGTCCCTCGGCCCCGTCCCGGGAAGGGCGACCACCGTCCGCCGCCGAGGAGTTGCGCTCCACCATCTTCTGCTCCTTCCCTCACTTCCCCGTCGGCCCCGGCGGACGGGGCCCGGAAAGGGCGCGGGCGAAAGGACCGACGGCCCTTTCGCCCGCCGCGCGCTCACACCGCACGAGAGGATTCGATCGGCGGCGCCTGTCCCGGGCGGGCCTTCACGACCCGTCGGATTCAGGAACCGCGCATCTCGTCCGCCGCGGACTTCGCCTCGTGGCGGGCGTGCTCACCCGTCGTCCGAGCCGCGTCCGAGGCGCTGTCCTTGAGGTGTTCGCCCGCGGCCTGCGCGGACTCCCTCGCCTGCTCCTTGACGTGGGAGGCCGACTCCGCCACCGACCGGCGGACCGACTCGACCGCCGGTCCTCCTCGCTCGGCCACCCGCTGCGCCGCACGCTGCTCCGCACGGCTCTCGGAGATGACCGAGGCGGCCAGGAGACCGGCCCCGAAAGCGATCAGCCCCGCGGCGATGGGGTTGCCCTGCGTCTGTCGTACGGCCTGTTCCGGCACCGACTTCGCCATGTCGGCCGCCTGGTCGGCGGTCTGCCGAACACTCTCGGTCGCCTCTCCGGAGGAGGGGACCGATCCCATGACGCGGTCCTTCATCCGCCTCGTCTTGTCCCGCATCCGGCGAGTGCGCCGGTCCACGACGTTACGCGGGTTGGCCCGGTCCAGCAGGCGGTCGGTGTCATGGGTCAGCTCGGACCGGGTCCGCTCGATGTCCTGCCTTATCTGGTCGGGTGTTTCGCCCATTGCGCGTCCTCCTTGAGGGTTTCGATGGTGCGCTCCGGCTTCGGCGAGACCTCGCGCATCCGGTTGCGTCCCACGACGGCCAG
>CALGOD010001107.1 GCA_937957845.1 uncultured Nocardiopsis sp. | reverse complement strand
CGGGGACCGCGACGGCCTCGCGGACGCTCATCACCTCCATGTCGTCGAAGTCCAGATCTGGCAGATCGATGTCCAGTGTCGTCGAATAGGACATACGCGCCTCTTCGCTAGTTCGTTTCATGCCGAGTCCCCGGGCGGAAGAAAGCTAACACGCAGACAGAGAAGTCGATAGAGGTTTTACTGTGCATTCTTAAGTGTGATCTGAATTTGTACTCGCAGTAACCGCTTTGTTTCTTAGTGGAAACACGGACCAAAGTCCCGAGAGAAACGGGGTCCCATTTTTTTCCGGATCCGCGGGCATGAGGAGACACCGGGGCCGCCGCCCGTGGGAGGGGCGGCGGCCCCGGCCTTCGCCGTGTCAGGGGGTCAGCAGGCGCCGCGCCCCAGGGTGGTGTCGCAAAGACCCACCCCGTCGGTCCAGGTCAAAGAGGTCCGGGCGTTGCCGCCGAAGGGGCGGGTGGCGGCCACGTGGACGCCGTGACCGGAGTCCTCGGCGAGCCACACGCGGACCTCCTGCGAGTATCCGCCCGCCCCGGTGCGCAGAACGTAGAAGGGGTGCGGGACCGGCGACCTGCCGCTGGACGGATTGGCCCACCAGGTGGCCCCCTGCGCGGCGGCGACGTCCACGAAGAGGCAGTCGTGGGTCACGCCCTGGTACTCGCAGGTGCGCGGCGAGGCGCCGCCGTAGCGGTCCACGGAAGGATCGGCGGTGATCCCGTTGTTCATCGCACGCCAGAAGGCGGTGTCGCAGGCGCCTCTGGCGCAGGCGTTCCAGTCGCGCCAGGCGGTGGCGCGCGCCGTGGGCGCGTCCGACCCGCGGTTGAGCGCGGTGCAGTACTTGCCGACGATGTAGGGCACGACCACGGCCGACACCCAGTGGGAGTCGATCGCCTCACCGGCGGTGTTGTTGGTGCCCAGGCCGGCCGAGTCCATCTGCCACAGGCCCACGCCGGGGTTGAAGAACAGGCCCGCGCGCCGGGCCGGGTCGTAGAGACCGTCCTGGTTGTCGTAGCGAGAGAGCGTCATGGGGGAAGGCGTGGCCATGGAGCCGGCGATGACCTCGGGCCAGACGGGGGCCAGGGCGAGTGCGGTCGCCTGCTGCGGGGTGACGTGGCAGGAGGCGTTCGCCGCGGCCTCGGTCGCGGCGCCCTCCGCCGCGGCCAGGGCCTCCGCGCCGAAGGTCAGCTGTCCGGGCGGGATCGTGGCGTTGGCCAGTTTGGCCTCCAGCGCGAGCTGATCCTCGGAGATCTCGTCGGCGTGGACGGCCTGCGGTGGACAGACCAGGAGTACGGCGGTGGCCAGTGCGGCGAGGAGCCGTCCGGCCCGGCCAGGGGTTCGGGGGGAGTGCCTTCGCACCGTGTGTACCTCACTTCGAGCGGGAATGGAGGCAGTTGTCTTCGCAAAGCGAGACAATTAAGAAGGAAACCTACATCCCTCGCCGAGGGTGGGCAATACCCCTAAAAGTGCTCGATTCCGACATCAGGACATGGTGGGGGCCGCCGCCCGTGTCCGGACGGCGGCCCCCACGGGGGTCCTCACCCTCTGTTCCGCTCGATCGCCGTACCGATCTCCCCCACCCGGTCGGCGAGCAGTCCCATCGCGCCGATGGCCCTGGTCAACGGGTCCTCCTCGGCCCCACCCAGCGCACGGCTCCGGCGGAAGGCCTCCTTGACCTCGGTCCAACGGACCTTCTGCTCGGGGGTCATCACCCCGCGCAACTCCGCGAGCTTGAGCAGGTTCGCCTCCGCACCCGACGTCAGTGTCTGCGCCTCACCGAGGTAGTGGTCGTCGATGACGGCCTCCACCTCGGCGTCGTTCATGACCGGCACGATCTTCTCGGCCAGCCGGTTCATGTTCCGATACGAACCCTGGAGCTGGAAGGGAGGTTCGGTGCGTGCGTCCTCCGACTGCGCCGCCGAGGCGATGTAGGCCTGGTTGTTGGCCAGCACCACCTCCTGCACCCGCAGCAGTTTGCGCATGACCGACACGATCCGCTCCACCTCGGCCGCCGAGTACGGGTGGTCGAGCTGATCGGTGCCCACAGAGTCGTCCCCCCGGGCCATCCGCACGAACCGGTACACGTCCTCACGGTCCCGGGTGGACAGTGGCGCGAGGGTCGGGTTCGAGGTGAGCGCGTTCTCGATGTAGCTCAGCGCGAACAGCTCCTCCTTGCCCGACAGCACGTCACCCAGGTTGTACACGTCGGCGCGGTTGGCCAGCATGTCCGGAATCCGGAACCGCTTGCCCTGTTCGGTGTAGGGGTTACCGGCCATGCACACCGCGAACCGCTTGCCCCGCAGGTCATAGGTTCGGGTCCGCCCGTTCCACACACCCTCCATGCGGCGCTGTCCGTCGCACAGGGAGATGAACTTCTGTAGCAGTTCGGGGTTCGTGTGCTGGATGTCGTCCAGGTACAGCATCGTGTTGCCGCCCATCTCCAACGCGAAGGAGATCTTCTCGACCTCTTGGCGGGAGGTGGCGTCCGGAGCCTCGTCCGGATCCAACGACGTCACCGCGTGCCCCAGGGCGGGGCCGTTGACCTTCACGAACACCAACCCCAGGCGGCTGGCCACGTACTCCATGAGCGTGGTCTTGCCGTACCCGGGAGGGGAGATGAGCAGCAGCAGTCCGCTCTGGTCGGTGCGCTTGTCGTCCCCCGCCGCGCCCAGCTGTTTGGCCAGGTTGTCACCGATCAGCGGCAGGTACGACTCGTCCAGCAGCCTGTTACGGACGAACCCGCTCATCACCTTGGGCCGGTACTCCTCCAGCCGCAGGCGTTCGCGTTCGGCCGCCACCAGTGCGTTGCGCCTCCTCTGGAAGTCCCGGTAGGCCGGTACCTCCTCCAACCGGAACCGGCGGGTACGAGGCAGGAACTCGTCCAGTCGCAGTTCCAGGGACCGCTCACGTACGCGCGGATGCGAACCGAGGAGCCCGTGCACGGACTCCTGTACGGACGCCGAGGACTCGTATCGGTCCAGGCCGTTGCCCGTCAGTTCGATCGCCGCCGCCTCGGGCAGATCGCCCGGATCCACCCTCTCCAGAGTGGTCGCGAAGGCCTCCAGCCAGGCCGTCACCAACTGGTGCCGCGCCGCCAGGTCCCCGTCGAGCCTGCGCAGGTCCTCCTCGAAGGCCTTACGCGTGGTCTCCTGGGCACTGCCCAACGCCCGACGGAACCGGTCCAGCAACAGACGGGCCCCCGCACCGGTCACGAAACCCCGCTCGTTGGGCGTGTCCAGGGCGAGCTCCTCGAACAGGTACTCGCCCACCAGGTCGAGGTCGGTGTCCTGGGCCGCCCCGGTCTCGACCAGGAAGCCGTCCACCCCGGCCGCCAGTTCCGCGCGCAGTCCGTCGATGGAGGCCGATCCCCGCACCCCGAACACCTCGCGGGCACGCGCCAGCGAACCCGCGCGGGTCCGCCACGCCGTCCTCTGCTCCTTGGTGGTGCCGAAGGCCCAGAACAGCTGGGCCGCGGCGCGTGTCCCGCCCGGGTAGCGCAGCAGTCCGGCACCGGCGCGAAGCCGCAACAACGACGAGAGGATCAGTGTCGCGTCATGGTCGTGCACACCCCGCTCGTAACCCTCGTCGTAGCGGGACTCGGCCGCCTCGCGCACCAGGGCCGACAGGGAGGTCCCGTTCTCCGCGTGCACCTCCGCCTCGTGCAGCCGCTCCAGCGACAGCCCGTCCCGGCCCTCCTCGGCGGCGGCCAGGATCGACGCGGCCAGGTACTCGGCCCGGTACACCTGCGGGCTCTCCGACACCAGCACCCGATCCCACAGGTGCCGGGTCCGTTGGAACTCCTCGTCGGTGACCGGGGCGCGGAAGTCGGTGCCCGTGATCGCCACCGACATCTCACCGTTGTGCGGGGTGAGGGTCAGGTCGATCGGCTGGTCGTTGACCGCGAACCGGTGTCTGCCCAGCCGGATCGTCTGGCCGCCCGCACCGCCCTCGAACAGGTCGGCACGGTCGCGTAGCGCACGTCCCGCCTCCTGCCGGGCGGCCAGGATCCGTCCCTCCAGTTCCTCCGCCCGTACGGTGTCGCCGAGTTCGCGCATCTCCTCGACGGTCCTGCGCAGCCGCGCGACCATCGCGTCCGACGCGAAGTAGGTGTTGACGTCCTCCAGCGTCCCCAGCGCGGCGACCCGCCGGTGCACGCCTTCCAACACACGTGCGGCCGACGACGCCAGACGGTCGGCCCGCCGCGCCCGTTCGTCCACCAGGGCCTGCTTGCGGGTGGAGAACGCCTCGTAGACGTCCTCGCGCTTGTCCGACAGCTCCGCGAGGAAGTCGTCGAACTCGGCGAAGCGCGACTCCAGGTTCTCCAGTTGGAGCATGATCCGCCCCAGCTGCTCGTCGCACCGCTCCGGGGTGTCGGCCGCGGCCAGCGCGCCCGTGATCGCCTGTCCCAGCAGTGAGAACTCGGCCGCGAACTCCGCACGCCCCTCCAGGGCCAGCAGCTCCCTGCGCCGTGTCTCCAGAGTCGCGCGAGCCCGGTTGATCCCGGCCAGGACCTCGCTGACCCGCTCCAGGATGCGCGTGCGCACCTGGGCGTCACCGATGTCCAGCGACCCGATGACCTCGGTGACCACCTGGAGCCCCTCGGTCTGTTCGGCGATGCGCTCACCGACCGCCGCCGCGGCGCTGACCGCGTCGATGCCCTCGGCGTCCGTGACCAGCCGGTCCACCTCGTCGTGGTACCCGGTGAAGGCGTCGTCCTGTTCGAGGAAGGCCACCGTGCGGCGGCCCGTGGCGTTGATCTCCTCCGAGAGCCTGCCGTCCAGATCGTCCAGACGCTCGGTGTCCACGTAGCGCATCTCGCGCAGCGTGGCCGCCTGCCCCTGGGCGCGGCGCAGCTCGGTCAGCCGTGCCACCCAGCCCTCCGCCGACCGCGGTGCCTCTCCACGGGCGGTGCGGATGAGCGCGACCGCCCTCTCCTCGGTCTCGGCCAGGGTGTCGGCGGCCTGCCGTGTCAGGGCCTGGACGGTCTCGAACTCCTCCAGTACCCGCGCGGCGGTGCCCCGCACCTCCGACAGGGGCTCCGCCAGGTCGCCCAGCTCCTCCTCGCTCAACCAGTGGAACCGATCCGACACCCGACGGCAGGCGGAGATGAGGGCCTCGAAGACCTCGGTGGAAGGCCGCATGTCCTGGGCCATCCGCGTCACCGACAGGCACTCGGACACGCCCTGCACCAGCTCGGCGTTGCCGATCCGCTCCAGGGGGCCGGTCCCCACCGGCTGCGCGGCCGCGTACACGTCGGACACGTACGGGGTCTGCCACACCTGCATGGGGTGGACCCGGGTGGGTTCGCCCGAGCCCTCCCGGAACACCGTCATGGTGCCGTCGTCGAACAGCGAGTAGCCGTGGCAGACGATCGGGTTGGCGACCTCCTTGCGGATGGTGTTGTACGGCAGCAGCAGACTGCGGCCGTCCTCGCGGGAGTGGAAGACGTAGAGCACGTCCTCGCCGTTGGGCGAGCGCACCACGCGTTCGAACTCCAGGTCGGTGACGTCGGTGTCGAAGGTCCGCGACACCCCGGTGGCCAGGTAGTAGCCGCCGGGGAAGATCAGTCCCTGGTCGTCGGGGAGGCGTTGACAGGACTGGCCGATGCCGTCGAGCCGCTCCACCTCCTTGGTGCGGGTGTTGAAGACCAGGTACCGCCACTCGGTCTCGTTGTAGGGCAGTACGCGCAGGAGGATGAGCGCGCCCACCCGTGCGTAGTGCACGGCGGCGTCGGCGAGGCTCTGCAGCGGCTCGTCCACGGGTTCGCTGTAGACACCCTCGCCGACCTCGGTGTTGTCCTCGATCTTGATGGTCAGGTCGCCGCCGACCGTCTCCACGAACAGTTCGTCGAGGATCGAGATGTGCGGATGGCGACCCGAGACGTGGTCCTCGCGGGTGGTCTCCACCCACGTGAAGTCGTGCGACGGGGGGAACACGTGGTCGCGCTCACCCCGGGCGTCGAGGTAGGCGATCTCACCGGTGGGTGAGACCGACCACCGCAGCACCCGCACGTCCTCGGTCCTCGGGCCGGTCTGGAACACGGCCAGCAACCGGTCCTCGACCCGGCGCAGCTGGAGCAGACGCGCGTCGCGGTAGTAGCGGTAGAGCTGGGCGAAGTCCTGCTCGAACCGCTCGTCGGAGAGCAGCCCCGGAATGGTGTCCTCGGAGGCGTCGGTGAAGGTGAAGCCGTCGTCCGTGTGCTCGTACCGGTGCATGGAGAACACGTCGCGGACGCGGGTCGCACGCTGCATGCCGATGAAGACGTTGTAGCCGAACAGGATCACGGAGCCGTCGGCGCCGTCTCCGACGGAACGCCCCACGCTCACGATGTCCCGCGGCACACAGTTGTGCTCGGTGCGGATGCGCTCGGTGCCGAGCAGGGTCAGCTCGGTGCCTCCGAACACCTCCAGCCGGCGCTTGTTCAGTTCCTCGGTCCGCCGGGCCAGCTCGCCGCTCTGCTCACGCAGCCTGGCGCGGAGCACCTCGTAGGTGCCCGCGTCCAGGGACTGCGCGTCTTCGGCGTCCGGCCCGGCGTTCTGCTGAGACAGGGCCTCGGTCACGGAGGACTACCTCACTGCTTGGTGGTGGCGAGTGCGGTCGCGGGCAGCTGGTCCACGCCCAGGGAACGCGCGGTTCCGAGCAGGCCGTCCAGCTTGTCGGCCTGGGGGCCGCCCGCACCGATGAGCTTGAGCAGGAGCGCGGAGACCGTCAGGTTCTTGACGTCCTCGGTATCCACCGACTCCAGCACCTTGCGCATGTCCGCGGCGAAGTCGCCCTCACCGTTGAGCCAGTCACCGCCCAGCGCCTGCACGGTCCGGGAGTTGCCGACGAAACCGTCCACGGCCTTGCCCATGCCGATGGAGTTGACCATACGGTCGAAGAAGGCGCCGTCGCCGCCGACGATGTTGATGTCGGCGTTCTCCAGGCCGGTGGCCAGCACGGTGGCCTGGGCCTCGGCGACCTGGCGGTGCACGTCGATCCCGGCCAGGCGGACCTCCTTCTCCGCCTCCAGCCGCAGACGGTACTCCTCGTGGTCGCGGCTGACCTCGTCCAGGGCGGCCATGGCCGCGGCCTTGTCGGTCAGACCGGCGGCCTCGGCGCGCAGCTTCTGCTCGACGGCCTCGGCCTCGACCTGTGCCTTCTCACGGGCCACGGCGGCCTCGGCGCGGCCGACCTTCTCGATGGCGTCGGCGTCCTGCTCGCGGACCTGGACCTCGGCCAGACCGGAGGCGGCGGCCTCGGCCTGCAGCCCCTCGGCCAGACGGATCTTGGCACGGGTGTCCAACTCGGCGGCCTGCTGACGGGCCTCGGCGAGAGTGAGCTCCTCGGCGGCCTTGTGCTTGGCCGCGGCCTCCGCGGCCTCGGCGGCCTTGATGTCCTTGACCAGATTCTCCTGGGCCTCGGCCTCGGCCTGGATGATGATGGACTGGCGGGTGCGCTCGGCCTCCTCGACCGCGCGCAGGCGCTTGATGGCCTCCTCCTGCTCGGCCACGGTGCGGTCCACGGCGATCCGCTCGCGGACGACGTCGGCGACCTCGCGCTTCTCCGCCTCGACCTCCTTGTCCTTGGCGATGCGGCTCAGCTCGGTCTCGCGCTCGCGCCCGATGACCTCCAGCATGCGGTCCTTCTCGATGCGCTCGCTCTCGATGGCGATGACGCGCTCGCGGTTCTTCTCGGCGACCGCGATCTCACGCTGCTGGTTCTGGTGCTGCACGCCCAGCGACTCGGCGGTGCGGATGTTGGCGCCCTCGGCCTTGAGACGTTCCTCGGCCTGCACGCGGGCGGTCTCGGCCTCCTCGCGGGCGCGGATGATCTCGATCTCGCGCTTGGCCTTGGCGGCGGCCTCCTCGCGGCGCTTCTCCAGTTCGGCGAGGGTCTCGGCGGTCTCGGTGTTCTGCCGGTCGATCTCCTTCTTGCGGTCGTTCTCGAACTCGTTGGTGCGCTTGTGCTCGATGGAGGTGCGCTCGGTGATCTTGGAGATGCCCTGCGCGTCGAGGATGTTGTTGGCGTCGTGCTGGTGCAGGGGGGTCTGCTCCAGCTCGTCGATGGCCACGTCCTCCAGGCTGTAGCCGTTGAGGTCGGTGCCGATCAGGGAGATGATCGCCTGGCGGAACTGCTCGCGGTGGGTGAACAGCTCCTCGAAGTCGAACTGCTTGCCGACGGTCTTGAGGGCCTCGGAGAACTTGGAGTTGAACAACTCCTGCAGGGTGTCCTGGTCACTGGCGCGCTCGGTCCCTATGGACTTGGCGACCTTCCTGACGTCCTCGGCGGTTTCGTTCACCCGGACGTAGAAGTAGACCTTGATGTCCGCGCGGATGTTGTCCTTGCAGGTCAGTCCCTCACGTCCGCGTCGGTCGAGGGTCAACGTCTTGAGCGAGATGTCCATGATCTCGGCCTTGTGCAGGACCGGGAGGACGATCGCGCCGGTGAAGGTGACATGGACGTCGCGGACCTTGGAGATGATCAGGGCCTTGCCCTGCTCGACCTTGCGGAAGAGCCGGGTGACCATCAGCAGCAGGGCGAGGAGGACGACGACGGCGACGGCCAGGGCGACGCCGATGGTCATGAAGGCCGCGCCGGCCGCCTCCTGCCCGTTCGTGGTGGCGCGCAACAACACGTGGGAAGTCTCCTTCGACGAGTGGCGGGCGGGGGAGAGGGGCGAGCGCGCCGCGAGGAGGAGACGGAGACCGGGGGCCGTGTCCAGGGGAGGGCGCTCGTGGACTGTGACGCCGCCCGAAGGCGAATGGTTCCGCGTACCACTCGGATATGGGATCCCTCTTGGAAGAGGGAGAGAGACGGGGCGCTCAGTCCCGGCCGGGGTCCAGAGCCGGATCGAGGTGGGTGACGAGGAAGACGTCGTCCTCGTCGCGGGGTTCG
>CALGOD010001106.1 GCA_937957845.1 uncultured Nocardiopsis sp. | reverse complement strand
TTTTTTCGAGGTGTTCATCACACCGGATCCCCGGTCCCACCTGCGGTTCCGCCCCCGCGAGGGTGACGAAGAACACCCGCTGGAACCCTGGATCGGACTTCGAGGCGGTTATCAAGACGTAACGTGCGCGCGACCACACACCCGCGATTCCGACAAACCGGGCAGACCGTCACAGACATTCCTTTTTATGCAACTTTCCCCCAAAGGGGTGCTGAGAAAGACCCGGGGCGGAGGCGGGAAGGGCTCCCACCTCCGCCCTTCCACCACGACCGTGTCCCCGGCGTCACCGTGATCCGCCGAGAGCGAAGCCGGGTCAGGACCACCGCAGGTCAGAACACCTGGCCCCCAGGGCTCTCTTGGGACAGCTCCTCCATGGTGGGCGGGTCGGCGCCCTCCCTGGTCACCGTGACCGCCGCCACGGAGACCGCGAACTCCAGCAGAGCGGTCAGACCCGCCCGGTCCAGTCCGGCCAGGCGGGCCCGCGGCTCCTCCCCCAGCAGGTCGTGACGGTCCAACCAATTCAGCAGCGCGCCCATGAAGGAGTCGCCCGCGCCCACGGTGTCGGCCACCTCCACCTGGGGCGCGGTCACCGACACCTCCGTGCCTTGGAGGACGGCCAGGGCGCCCTCACCTCCCATGGTCACCACCACCAGCGTCGGACCCGACTCGGCGAGGGCGTGCGCCGCTCGCACCGGGGACAGGTCCGGGTAGAGGAAGGCCAGGTCCTCGTCACTGGCCTTCACCAGGTGCGCCTGTACCGCGTGTCGCAGGGCGAGCGCACGGGCCGCGTCGTGATCACCGATGACGTCCCCTCGGATGTTGGGGTCCAGGGTGAGCGTGACCCTTCCACGCGCGTGCTCCCGACGCAGCATCGCCTCGATCAGGGAGGCGCCCGGCTCCCGGAACAGCGCGATCGAGGCGGCGTGCACGGCGCGCACCCCCGGTTCCAGCTCCTCGGGAAGCTCCCCCGGACGCCACCGCCAGTCGGCGGCGTCGTCCATGCGGAAGTCATAGCGGGCGGATCCGTCCGGAGCGAGCGTGGCCAATGCCAACGCCGTCGGTTCCTCGGCGGACAGCAGACCGGCCGGGTCCAGCCCCTCGGAGAGCAGCCGTTCGCGGATCATCGCGCCGAAACCGTCCGACCCGATCCGGGCGAGCAGCCGGGTCGGCGTGCCCAGCCGGGTGGCCGCGACCGCGGTGTTGGCCGGTCCTCCTCCGGGCGCCGCCTTCAACAGGTCCGCGCCGTGGGCGGTGGGCAGCAGGTCCATGACGTTCTCACCGACCACCACGAGCCCGACGTCGCGCCCGGCCGTCGTTGCCGCCACGGAACCCCGGTCGATCCGGGACTTCTGAGTACTCACGCGTCTGCTCCGAGGGTGTGGTCGTCAGCGGGTGCGAGCGCGGCCGCGAGGGAGGTCGACAGCCCGACCTGGGGCAGGAGCGTCGCCTGGTAGGCGTGATAGACGTCCGGCTTGCCCGGCCACACACCTGAGGCGGGCCGGTTGTCGGGGTCCAACTCGTGATGCCAGCTTCCGCGTTCGCGGTCCACGTGATACCGATCGGCGTAGGCCCACCAGCGCTCGTACAGGTCGGTGTAGAAGGACCGGCCCGTGTGCTCGGCCAGGGCCCAGGCGGCCATCACGGCCTCGGCCACCACCCAGTGCATACGCTCGCGCACGACCGGACGGTCCTGCCAGTCGAGGGTGTAGACGAAGCCGTCGGCGCCGTCCACGGCCCAGCCTCGCCGCACGGCATGGTCGAACAGGGACTCGGCGTCGGTGCGCAGCCAGCCGGGAACGGGTTCTCCGGCCCGGGAGAGCGCGAGCTCCAAGTGGACCAGCAGCCGCGCCCATTCGAGCAGGTGACCGGTGGTACTGCCGAAGGGGCGGAAGGGGTGGTCGGGCCGGTCGCGGTTGTAGTCCGGAACGGGCTTCCAGTCCGGGGTGAAGTGCTCGGGCAGGCGCCAGTCGTGTTCGGCCGCCACGCCGTGGATCAGTCGTTCGGCGATCGAGCGCGCGCGACGGACCCACACGATGTCGCCGGTGGCGTCGGCCGCGGCGAGGAAGGCCTCGACCGTGTGCATGTTGCTGTTGGCTCCCCGGTACTCCTCGGTGGCGGCCCATCCACCGTCCCAGCTCTCCCGGACGGCGCCCGCCGACTCCTCCCAGAAGCGTTCCTCCACCACGCGCAGGGCCTCGTCGAGCAGTTCCCGGGCCCCGGGACGGCCGGCGACGGTGGCGGTGGAAGCGGCCAGGACCACGAACGCGTGCTCGTAGGCGGACTTGCGCGGAAGTTCGTGGGAGCGCTCCCGAACGGCGTTCGCGCTGGTCGTTGCCGGTACCTGGTCGAACCATCCACCCGCCTCCGCGTCACGCAGGGGACCGTGCGCCAACGAGGCCACACCGTGGTCGGCCAGCCGTGCGGCGTCGGCCTCACCACGAAGATGGGCGAGGGAGAACACATGGGTCATCCGCGCGGTGATCCAGGCGGCGACGGAACGGTCCTCCACCCGCCCGTCGGCGTCGAGCCAACCGAAGCCGCCGGAGACCGCGGATCCCGCGGCGAAACCGGACAGGCGCCGTTCCTCCTCACGCAGCCGACCGGGGCTTCCCGGGACCGGACGTGTCGATGCTGTCAATCCACTGCCTCCTCGAAGGGCTCGATTCGCGGGTACACGCTATCCCGCGGCCCGGGCACGGCGGTAGCCCGGGGACCTTGGCCGACAGGGCCACACCACCGCTCCCACCACGGCGGTTTCCCACGCGCGGCCCGGGGGAGGCGCTCGTGCCGCTCCGCGCGGAACCGGGAAAACCCGGTGCGAGGAGCACTCCGGTCTGACAGAGTCGGCCCCGCCCACGGGTGGTGCCGCCCGGACTCCCGCGGGTGACACCGTCGACCGTCCGTCCCCGCGCGTCCGCCCGCCCCGACGGCTCAGGAGGATTCCCATGTCCCATGCGCATTCCCCGGCACACCAGGACGACCTCGCCCGCGACCCACTTCCCCTACGCGGCCGGACCGCCTTGGTGACGGGGGCCGGCAGGCGTGGCGGTATCGGCTACGCCATCGCCCGGCGTCTGGCCGCCCACGGCGCCTCCGTGATGGTGCACCACCATCGGCCGCACGACGCCGCGCTCCCCTGGGGCGGTGACGACATCGACGCCGTGCTCGACGGAGTACGCGCCGTGCTCGGCGATCCCCACGCACGCGTGGCCGACATCGGTGCGGACATGGCGGCCCCCGAGGCACCCGCCCGGGTGGTCGGGGCGACCGTCGACGAGTTCGGTCACCTCGACATCCTCGTGGCCAACCACGCCCGCAACGGCGGGGACGCGCCGCTCGGCGAGGTCACGCCGGAGATGCTCGACGGGCACTGGGCGGTGGACGCCCGCTCTCCCCTCCTTCTCGCCCAGGCCTTCGCCGCGCGGCACGACGGCCGCCGCGGGGGTCGAGTCCTGTTCATGACCTCCGGGCAGATGCACGGCAGCATGCCTGGCGAGGTGGCGTACGCGTCGGCCAAGGCCGTCCTGGCCCAGATCACGCCCACCCTGGCCGCCGAACTGGGTCCCCGGGGCATCACCGTGAACGCCGTCGATCCCGGACCGGTACAGACCGGCTACATGGACGACGAACTCATGAGTCGCCTCCTGCCCCGCTTCCCCATGGGAAGGGTGGGAGTACCGGACGACCCGGCGAAGCTGATGGCGTGGTTGACCACCGACGAGGCCGCATGGATCACCGGACAGGTGATCAGTGCCGACGGCGGTTTCAGCTGTTAGTCTCCCCGGCCCCGCCCGCGGCGTTGCGCTCGGCGACCTTGGCACTGCCGAGCTCGGCGGCGCGACAGGTCCACCGGATGTGCTCGACGACCGTGACCGGATCATCCGCCATGGGGATGTGTCCGCTGCCGATCAACGAGACCATCCGCGCGTTGGGCACCCGTCGGTGGGCCTGGAGGGCACTGGACGGCAGGAGCGTCCGGTCCCGATCGCCCCAGGCGATGGTGACGGGACACTCGATGGGCCGGGCCGTGAACTCGTACTCGGCGATCAGCGGCACCAGCCGGATGTAGGGAGATCCCTTCCGCAACCCCCTGACACTGAACCGGGTGGCCTTGGCCGAGGGGGAGGAAGGGTCTCCGCGTAGGGCGATCCGCGCGACGGCCCTGGCCGGGGCCGTGTCGGCGAGGCGCTCCTTGACCGGCATCGGGACATGGGTCGCGAGCCGGGACAGGGCTCCGACCGTACGCAGTCCGAACCGGGCGAGGTCGCCGGAGAACCCGGCCGGGGAGAACACCGTCACCGAGGCGGTCACGCCCCGCACACCCAGTTCCAGGGCGATCGACCCGCCGAGCGAGTTGCCCGCCAGGTGTGGGCGGTCCAGTCCGTGCAGTTCGCAGAACCCCTGGATGTCGTCGGCCATGGTGAGGACGTCGTAGGGCTCGTCCTGGGCGGGCGCGGGCGTGGCGCCGAACCCGGGCAGGTCCACGGAGATGACGCGGTGGTGCTCGGCGAGCAGGTCCGTCACCGAGGCCCAGCTCTGACGTCGGTCGCCGAGGCCGTGGAGGAGGACCAGAGGGCTGCCGCTCCCCTGTTCCGCGAAGGCGATACGTGTCGGGTCCATGCGACCTCGCCTACCCGATACGGAGCGCACCACCACACCCTCACCGCCATGGGCGACACCGTGGCCGTCAACCGCCGCCGGGGTCCCTCGTCAGCGTCACACCCGCCACCACGGCCAGCAGACCGA
This sequence comes from uncultured Nocardiopsis sp., assembly GCA_937957845.1. Classification (GTDB taxonomy): domain Bacteria; phylum Actinomycetota; class Actinomycetes; order Streptosporangiales; family Streptosporangiaceae; genus Nocardiopsis. Next base: position 4,140 of record CALGOD010001106.1, on the reverse strand, counting down.
GCAACGGCAACAGGCCCAGGCCCAGTCCGCACACCGTCAGTGTCAACATCCCGCCGCCGATCAGGGCCGCCGCGATCAGGACGCGGATCATGCCGGGGGAGCCCTCCAACGCCCGGGGCGGGGTCTCGAACCGCACCGCCCAGTGCGCCAGCGGCACGATCAACGGCAGCAGCACCGCCGCCCCCAGCAGCCCCCACAACAACCACAGACCCGTCATCGGCTCCGGAGTGTTGATGCCCAGACCGAACACCACCACGCCCGCCACCACACTGATCGGCAACATGTGCCACAGGTAGACCGTCATCAACTGCGGGCACACACGGTCCAACAGGCGTGCCGGCCCCGGCCGCCGCGTCCACGCGCTGATCCGTTCCCGCGACAGCACCGCGACACCGACCTGGAGTGCGCCGACCGCCGCCAGCACCATGGTGGGCGGGGCCACGTTCGAGTCCTCGGCGGCGAAGACACCCGTCATGTTCAGCGAGTACGGGCCGACGAACACCAGGGCGAGCGCGGTCAGGCCGCCTCCCGCCGCCATCATCGCGGCGTGCCGACGGCGGATCGTGCCGCGGGCGTAGGCGAAACCGAACTGGTGCACACCCAGCCACACGAACGCCACGTTCAGATAGCCGACCCACTGCGTGTCCGTTCCGAACCGGGTCAGGTCCACGACCGCGGCGGCGCCCAACAACGCGACCGGCACCCATCCACCGAACCGCTCCTGCGCCCGGACCAGCACGGGGGTCGCGACGACCACCAGCACGTACACGGCCAGGAACCACAGCACCATGCCCGCCGCCCCGGCGCCCACGAGCACCGGCTGGACGGGAGAACCTCCCAGGACCAACAGGTGCGAGGCCGCGATCCACACCACCGCCAACGGCACCACCGGCCAGGCGAGCCTGCGTAGCCGCCGTGCGAACCAGGTGGACGCGGCCACCCCCCGCCCACGTGCCGAGCGCCAGCTGATCATGTTGGCCGCGCCGCCGACGAAGAAGATCAGCGGCATGACCTGGGAGACCCAGGTCAGGAGGAAGCCGCCCTCGGAGGTCAGGACACTGCCCGTGTCGAGGCCACCCTGTTCCTGCACCAGGACGGGCAGCCACCAGTGCTGGAGGACCACCAGGGCCATGACGAAGAGCCGGACGACGTCGAGGAACCTGTCCCTGCCCGTGTCCGACGGCGGCCGGGAGGGGGCCGCCGCCACGGTGGCGGAGGGGTACGCCGGTGGCGCGCCTCCAGGTTCCTGCTCCGCACTCACGGTCATCGTCCGCTCCTTGGTCTTCCCGTGCGGGAACACCCTGAGCACGTGTGCGCACAGGGATTCCACCGCACCGGGTCAGGGGATGGGGACACGCTCTCGCACGCGTCCGGTGGCGTGTTCGCGTCGACTCAAGGGGCGATGACGCGTCGTGACGACCCTAGGCCTGGACCGGCTGCGTCCGCCATGGATCTGGCGCCCCTCTTCGGCCGGCGGCCGACCCACCCCCGAAGGGTGGTGCCTGCACCACCATGGGGCGGAGCACGGAGGAAGGAGGCCGTCCACGGAACGGCGCCCTCCCTCCCAAGGAGGTCTCGCACACGGTACCGCGTGCGGGCACGTGCGTGTGTCGAGACGGATCAGGGAGTGGTGGGCAGAGCGCGCTTGTGGGCGGTCCTGCGGTACTGGCCCACCAGGGTGTCCTCCACGTGCTCCGACACCGGAAGGCCCTCCAGGAAGTCGTCGATCTGCTCGTAGGTCAGACCGATCGCCTCCTCGTCCGACCGCTGCGGGGTGAGCGTCTCCAGATCGGCGGTGGGCACCTTGTTCACGAGGTCCTCGGGGGCGCCCAGCGCGGCGACGATCGCGCGCACCCGACGCTTGGTCAGACCGGCCAGCGGAACGAGGTCCACACCGCCGTCGCCGTACTTGGTGAAGAAACCGGTGACCGCCTCGGCCGCGTGGTCGGTGCCGACCACCAGCCCGCGTACGGCGCCGGAGACCGCGTACTGGGCGATCATGCGCTGCCTGGCCTTGACGTTGCCCAGGACGAAGTCCTCGGAGGAATCGCTGTCGTAGGTCACTCCGGCGGCGGCCAGGGACTCGGCCATGACATCGGTGGCGGGCTTGACGTCGACGGTGAGACAGCGGTCGGGGGCGGTGAAGGCCACCGCACGGGCCGCGTCGTCCTCGTCCTTCTGCTCACCGTACGGAAGACGCATGGCGATGTACTCGCACTCGTGCCCGTTCTCCCGGGCACGGTCCACCGCGATACGGCACAGTCGACCCACGGTGAGCGAGTCCACTCCGCCGCTGACGCCCAGGACCAGTGCGGTGGAACCGGTGGAGATCAGCCTTTCGGCGAGGAAGGCCACGCGCCGTTCGATCTCGACGTCCACGTCGAAGTGCTCGGAGACCGCGAGGTCTCGGATGATGCCGCGACGGGCCTGGCTCAACTCGTTGTCGGTCACTGCGATCCCCCGTGGATGTGGTGGTGTGCCTGCTGATTATCGCCTCTTCGGCGGTTCGGAGCGGGATCAGGGTGGAGGTCGGGCATGCCGGAGGGAGGGCGGCGGCGAGGGACGGACGGCACGGCGAGGGACGCGCCGTGCCCCTCACACGCCACTGCGCAGACGACGGGCGAAACGCTCGTAGTCGACGACCACGCCGTCGCCGTCCACCGACAGCCGGTACTCGCCGTGGAGGGGATCCCGGTAGGTGTAGCGTTCCAGACCCTCCTGCGCGGGGTGGCGGGTGTAACGCTGGCGGACTCTGCGCACCCGGAGGGAGGGGATGTCGATCCATGCCACCTGGATGTCGCGGTACTCGCCCGGTCGCAGACCAAGACGCCGGATCGGGAGGGTGTTGGTGAGCGGGGTGGCCGCCACGTCCACGTCCAGGCAGCCCACCAGTCCGGGCAGGGGCGTGCCCTCGGCGTCGGTCCAGTGACCGCCCTGGACGTTGAGGGCGATGGTCTCCAGGCCTTGGGAGGACAGGACCTCGGCACGCACCCCGCGGGTCGTCCACGCCAGGTCGGTACGGACGGTGAACCGGGTGAGGAACCGCTCGTTCCCCATGACGACGGTCTCCCCCGCCTCCAGTCGATAACCGTCGGATTCGGGGATGAGTGTTCCCAGGCCGAGCCCTTCGGGGACGTCGGTTCGGGTCCACACGGCTGGGTGTTCCGTCAGTGACGACATGTCACCGTTCTACCGTTCCGGGGGCGGGTGCGCCAGAGTGCCGGGAATCGGGCACCCGAGCGCCTGGAGTCGGGGTGCGCGGCCCCCGGCGGACGGTCCCGCCGAGCCGCGGCTTCGGTGGGGCGGTCAGAGCCTGGCCCCCTCGCCCGAGGAGGGTCCGGGGCCGGTCCCGCGGACCTCGGCCTCGACGCGGTCGAAGTCGCTCTCCATCCGGGGACCGACCCTGGCCAGACCGTTGAGGGCGAAGATCGCGACCACGCTCAGGACGACCGCCGGGACCATGGCGTACAGACCGATGCCGAGGAACCGCTCGTCGAGGACGTCCCAGAGGATCGCGGTCACACCGCCCGCGATCATGCCCGCGAGTGCGCCGGACCAGGTCATGCGCCTCCAGAACACCGCGAGCACCAGCACCGGGCCGAAACCCGCACCGAATCCGGCCCAGGCGTAGCCGACGAGGTCCATCACCGACCGGTCTCCCCACAGGGCGATGGCGGCGGCGGCCAAGGCCACGACCACCACGGTGACACGGCTGATCCACAGCAGCGTCCTCGGGTGGGCGTCCCGGTCCACGAAGGCCCTGTAGCCGTCCTCGGTGAGCGCCGAGGCGGCGACCAGCAGCTGTGAGTCCGCGGTGCTCATGACGGCCGCGAGTATCGCGGCGAGCAGGAGCCCGGCGACCAGCGGGTGCGTCAGGGACTCGATCAGACGGGGGAAGACCTGCTCGGGGTCGGCGAGGGGGGTGTCGAAGTAGGCGATGCCGATGAAGCCGACCGTCACGGCCAGGAACATGGCGGTGACCGCCCAGGTCACACTGACCACGGCGGCCTTGGGGATGTCCTGGACCGAACGGATGCCCATGTAACGGGCGAGGATGTGCGGTTGGCCGAAGTAGCCCAGGCCCCAGGCCAGGCCGGAGACGATGACGACCCAGCCGAGGGTCTCGGTGCTCACCCACCG
>CALGOD010001105.1 GCA_937957845.1 uncultured Nocardiopsis sp. | reverse complement strand
AGCACCAGCGGGAAGGCCAGGAAGATGTCCATCGCGCGGCTGATGACCACGTCGCCCCAGCCGCCGAAGTACCCGGCGACCACTCCCAGCGCGGTGCCGATGACCACGCACACCAGGGTGGCGACGGTGGCGACCAGCAGTGAGGTGCGCGCCCCGTAGACGATGCGGCTGAACAGGTCGCGGCCGTTGACCGGTTCCACTCCCAGTGGGTGGTCGGCGCTGATACCGCCCCAGGGGTCGAGGCCCCCCAGGGGGTCGGCGGGGTCGCGTAGGACGCCGCCCGTGAGCGTGTCGATCAGGTCCTGGTCGAACTGGTTGGGCGGGTGACCGAACCAAGCGGTGAGCAGTGGCGCGAAGAGCGCGACGAGGATGAGCAGCAGGACGACGATCCCGCCCGCCATACCGACCTTGTCCCTACGGAACCGTTGCCAGGCGATCTGACGCAGGGACCTGCTCGCCGCGTCCCGTCCTCCTGCGGCCGCGGCCTCGGGGTCGGCGTGCTGGGACGACTCCGGCACGTCCATCGGCGCGGCCATGCACCACCCCCGCATCACCTTATGAAATCGAACGACTACGCAAGGTTTGCATGAGGGGTACGGGGTTTCCAGCGTCCGCGCCGGTCACCGACGACGGCCGCGACACGCTGGAGGAACGGGCCGGGTGAAGACCCCTGGCTCCGAGGCCCTCACCCCATGGCCGTGGGATCTCCCGTTCCTACCGGGCGGCCGGGCCCTGGCGTTCGACGACCGCCCCGTCGACCAGCCGCAGCTCCGACCAGGTCCAGTTACGGCGCAACCACCGGTCGTGCGAGGCCACCACCACCGCCCCGGGCGCCGTGCCAAGCGCCTCCTCCAGCTCCTCGGCCAGCGCCAGGGACAGGTGGTTGGTCGGCTCGTCCAGCAGCAGCACGTCCGGGCCGTGTCCCACCAACATCGCCAGCGCCAGCCGCCGCCGCTGTCCCACACTGAGGACGCCCACCGGTCGGTCCAGGTCCCGGGGAGCGACCAGGCCCAGGTCCGTCAGTCTCGGAGCGTCGGGCCGGTCGGTGTTGAGCGCCTCGTAGAGCGCGCGGGGAGTGCGTTCGGGATCGCTGAAGACCACGTCCTGTTCCAGAAGGGCCACCGACGCCCCGCGCCGCCAGAGCACCCTGCCCGATGCGGGCCGCAGCCGTCGACCCAGGGCGTACAGCAGCGTGGACTTGCCCGCGCCGTTGGGGCCGGTGACCAGCAGACGGCCGTCGGAGGGCACGTCCAGGTGGTCCAGACGCAATCGGTCCGGCACCACGAGGTTCCGCAGCGTGATGGCGTTGCCTTGGGCCGCGCCCGGGTCCCGGGTCAACGGGGCGGTGAACGTCAGCGGCCTGGGAGGTCTGCGCACCTGGTCGCGCTCCAACTCCTCCAACCTCCCCCGGGCGTTGCGCACCCGGCGGGAGACCTGCTTCTCCACGCGTCCGCCACGGAGGTCATGACCCATCTTCTCGTTGTCCTTGCGCGGGGCGTTGTACGAGACCTGACGCGCGGTGGTGCGCACCGCCGCGCGCAGACCCTTGATGCCGTCCTGCTCGCTGCGGTAGCGCTGCTCCCAACGCTCGCGTTCCAGCCGCTTCTCACGCAGGTAGAAGGAGTAGGCTCCGCCGTAGTAGGTGGGACCGTCCACGGCCGGGTCCAGGTCGAGCAGGCCGGTGCACACCGCGTCCAGGAACACCCGATCGTGGCTGGCCAGGACCACGACTCCGGGCAGGCCGCTCAGGTAGCCCTCCAGGAACTCCAGTGCCTGGTCGTCCAGGTGGTTGGTGGGTTCGTCCAGCAGCAGGGCACGGGGCCGACGGATCAGCAGCGCGGCCATTCCCAGGCGCCCCCGCTGTCCGCCCGACATCCGTCCCACCGGGCGTTGCGGGTCGACCGTGTCCAGGGCCAGGCCCGCCAGCACCAGTTCGGCCCGGCGTTCGGCGTCCCACACCTCCAGGAGTTCGGCCATGGCCAGGGCCTCGGAGTACTCCCGCAGGGCCTGTTCGTCCCCGGCCGCGCCGTCCATCCTCTCCGCGCTCGCGGTCAGCCTCCGCTCCACCCGGCGGGCCGGTTCGAGGGCCTCGTCGATCACCTGGGCCAGGGTCGTCTCCGGAGGATGGGGCAGCTCCTGGTACAGGAACCCGGTGTCCGCCGGGCGTTCCACCCGCCCGGCGTCGGGTTCCTCCTCTCCGGAGAGAAGACGCAGCAGTGTGGACTTGCCGGCGCCGTTCTCCCCCACCAGGCCGAGCCTCTGCCCGGGGGCCACGTCCACGCCGACACCATCGAACACCACGTGCGCCCCGTAGGTCTTGGCCAGGTCGCGGGCTCTCAACAGTGGGGGACCGATTTCCTGGGTCCTGCCTGTGGCGGTGATGCCGTTCGGGTTCCCAAAGGTCATGTAAGAGGACCACCCTTCGTCTTGTGGGGTGGGCCTCGATGCGCGGGACCGGCTGTTCACGGCACGGTCCGAGGACGACGGAAGAAGTCGTCGACATCGAGACCGCACCACGGATTGGGTACACGCCGAGCGGGGATCCGGCTCCAGCCCGGTGGGCGAGCCCCGCGCGCTCGGCGGATGTCGGTCTCGATGTCACTTGCGCATGTCGTGCTCAGGCTAACCGGAGCCGTGCGGGCGCGCAAAGGATTTTTCGGCGTGCCGCGGGAGGGACGCCGTGACGGCGTCCCTCCCGAAGGACTACCTGCCGCGCATGGCCCGGTAGCGTCGCACCAGGGCCGAGGTGGAGGCGTCCAGCCCCGGCACCTCGGCTCCCTCGGTCAGTGCGGGTTCGACCCGCTTGGCCAGGACCTTGCCCAGTTCGACCCCCCACTGGTCGAAGGAGTTGATGTTCCACACCGCGCCCTGGACGAACACCTTGTGCTCGTAGAGGGCGACCAACTGGCCGAGCACCGACGGGCTGAGTCGGTCGGCCAGGATGGTGGTCGTAGGACGGTTGCCCTCGAAGGTGCGGTGCGGGATCAGCTCGGCGGACACGCCCTCGGCGGCGACCTCCTCCGCGCTCTTTCCGAAGGCCAACGCCTGTCCTTGGGCGAACATGTTGGCCATGAGCAGGTCGTGCTGGGGCACCAACTCCGACGGCAGGTCGGGTGCGGGTTCGGCGAAACCGATGAGGTCGGCGGGGACGAACCTGGTGCCCTGGTGCAGCAGCTGGAAGTAGGCGTGCTGCCCGTTGGTGCCGGGGGTGCCCCACACCACCGGCCCGGTCTGCCAGGAGACGGGGGCTCCGTCGCGTTGGACCGACTTTCCGTTGGACTCCATGTCGAGCTGCTGCAGATAGGCGGTGAACCTGGACATGTGGTGGCTGTAGGGCAGCACCGCGTGGCTTTCGGCGCCCAGGAAGTTGCCGTACCAGATACCGAGCAGTCCCAGCAGGAACGGCAGGTTGCGTTCGACGGGAGCGGTCGCGAAGTGGGTGTCCATCAGATGGAACCCGGCGAGCATCTCACGGAACCGTTCCGGTCCGATCGCCACCATGAGGGAGAGTCCGATGGCGGAGTCGTAGGAGTAGCGCCCGCCCACCCAGTCCCAGAACTCGAACATGTTGCGGGTGTCGATACCGAACCGCGAGACCGCCTCGCCGTTGGTGGAGACCGCGACGAAGTGCTCGGCGATGGCGCCGTCGTCGCCGTCCCGTACGCCGAGGCCGTCCAGGAGCCAGGAGCGGGCGACGGTCGCGTTGGTGATGGTCTCGATGGTGGTGAAGGTCTTGGAGGCGACCACGAACAGCGTCGTGGCCGGGTCCGCGTCGATGAGCGCCTCGTTGAGGTCCGTGCCGTCGACGTTGGAGACGAAGCGCAGCTCCAGGCCTCGGTCGGTGTAGGGCCGCAGCGCCTCGTAGGCCATGGCGGGTCCCAGGTCGGAGCCGCCGATGCCGATGTTGACGATCCTGCGCACCGGCTGGCCGGTGTGGCCCAGCCACGTGCGCGCGCGGACGCGTTCGGCGAAGTCGGCCATGCGGTCCAGCACCCGGTGCACCTCCGGGACGACGTCGTGTCCGTCACTGCGCACGACCTGGCCTCGTGGTGCGCGCAGGGCGGTGTGCAGAACCGCCCTGTCCTCGGTGAGGTTGACGTGCTCGCCACCGAGCATGGCGTCGCGTAGTTCGGCCACACCGGTGGCCGAGGCCAGGTCCGCGAGCAGGCGCAGGGTCTGGTCCGTGACGAGGTTCTTGGAGTAGTCGACGTGCAGGTCTCCGACGTCGAGCGTGTACCGCTCGGCCCGTCCGGGATCGTCGGCGAACAGTTCCCGTAGGTGGGTGGCCCCCCACCGCCCGCGGTGCTCGCTCAGCGCCGCCCACTCCCGGGTCCGGTCCAGGGGGACTGTCGTGCGGGTCCCGTCCATGGTGTCCTCAGGGTGAGGCGGGGGCGTACTGGCACACATCCGGCGGCTCCTCGTCGTCGCGTGGTGGTCGGTGTACGTGCGGGGGTCGGGAAGGGGCCCGACCCGGTCCTCGTGGTGGCTCCGGCCTCGCGGACCGCACCCCCCGGTGCGCGTCCCCGTCCCGTGTCCGTCGGCACGTCCGTACGGCCACGGCCGACGGTGGACGGCCGGGGCGCCAAGGCAACAGCCTCCCACGAAAGCCGCCCTCCGAACGGCTTCGCCCAGGCCGGTCCCCGAAATTCTTCGAGTCGGGATCTCAGAGCGACCGGGCGTCGGCGCGTTCCCTGCCGTGTTCGTCGCGCAGCACGGCCACCTCGGCGCGCAGTGCCCGCAGCTCGGCCAGGATCATCGCCTGCCCCTGGTCGGGCCCGTCGTCGTCGGGGTCACCACCGGAGTGCCCGGCGGATCCGTCGCCACCGCCGCCCTCCCTCTGCTCCCCGTCGGCCTTGTCCAAGGCCTCGACCGCCACGGCGATGAACAGGTTCAGGGCCACCAGCGTGGACACCAGCACGAAGACCACGAAGAACACCCACGCCATCGGTTTGTGCGCCATCACGTCCTTGGCGATGTTGCCCCAGCCATCGGCGGTGGCGATCTGGAACAGGGTGAACAGCGACCCGGGCAGGTCGCCGAAGTACTGCGGCGAGACGTCGGCGAAGAGCTTGGTGGCCATGACCGCCGACACGTACAACAGCAGTATCACAAGGAACAGGATGGACATCATGCCGGGAAGGGCCCGGAAAAGACCGGCCACCACGTGGCGCAGGGTCGGTATCACCGACAGCAGGCGCAGGACCCGCAGCACCCGCAACACCCGCAGCACCGCGAAGGGACCGGAAGCGGGCAGGAGTGCGATACCGACGATCACCACGTCGAACCAGCTCCACGGATCACGCAGGAAGGCGCTCCGGTGGGCGAACATCCTCAGTCCCAGCTCGACGACGAACACGGCCAGGATGACCCTGTCGATGGTCTGCAGAAGCGCCCCGTGAGCGGCCATGGCCCGTGGGGAGGTCTCCACGCCGAGGATGACGGCGTTGACGAGGATGAGGATGATGACGCCACTCTGGAACCAGGAGGCGTCGACGAGGGTTCGGATCCGCTCGCGCACGGGAGAGGGAACTCCGTTCATATCTCGGACAGAAGAGCAAAATCCTACTGTCGGTCACGGCTTCGCGTTCCACTTCGTCGGAGCCCGCTCTCCCACGCACTGGCGGAATCCGGCACCGACCAGGCATGATCGGTAGTGGAGCCGAGCGTGAGGGGGACGCCGGTGAGGGAGTGGACAGAGGACTTCGACGAGTCGGCCTCCCGGTCCTTCGACCCGGGTCACGACGATGACGTCGACGCGGACATGGACGTGGGTGCCGCGGACCAGGATTTCGCGGTGGCCGCTTTCCTCCGGGACTTTCCCGACGACCACCGGATCGAGGAGATCGAGGACCACGACGTCCTTGGTATAGATGCGGAGCTGACCCAGGAGGTTCCCGAACGGCCACCGCAGACCCGTCAGGAGGACGTGCCCGCGCCGCGGCGGGGGGACCTGGCCAGACTGTTGGAAGCCGAGGAGTTCGCGGACAAGGTGCGCCATCGGCGTCGGTGAGGAGCCGCGTCCGTGACGGCCCGGCACCTCTGGAGGGCTCAGTCCCCGGTGGTGCCGTCGGCCAGGTCTGCGCTGAGCCAGCGCTCCACGCGCAATACGTGCATGGTCGCCGCGGCCCGCGCGGCCTCGGGGTCGCGCGCCACGAGCGCCTCGTGGATGCGCCGGTGGTCCTCGCGGAGCTTGGCCGTGAGCCCGGCCTCCCGGTGGCCCGCCCACACGCGGGCGTTGAAGGTGCGTGAGGAGAGTCCGTCGTTGATCGCCGCCAGGGTGGCGTTGCCGGTGCTGGCCACGATGGCCTGGTGGAAACCCAGGTCGGCGGTGACGGTGTCGGCGCAAAGGACGTCGGGTCCGTCCTCCATCCGGTCCAACAGGGCACCGATGCGGTCGAGGTCCTCGGCGTCGGCGCGCGCGGCGGCCAGGGCGGTGGCCGCGGGTTCGAGCATGCGACGTACCTGCAGGACCTCCAGCAGCGTCCGCCCCTGCGAGACCTCGGCCAGTACGGAGAAGGTCTCCAGCAGGTCGGCGGGACGCAACGCGGTGACGTAGACGCCCGCGCCGTGGCGGGACTCCAGGACGCCGAGCGTGGTCAGGGAGCGGATGGCCTCGCGCATGGAGCTGCGGGAGACCCCGAGTTGGGCGGACAGGTCCCGTTCGGTGGGCAGGCGCTCTCCGGGGCCGACTTCCCCGGTGGCGATCATCGCCTTGATCCGGTCGACGGCACGCTGGGTGACGGGGGTGCGCTCACCGTCGGGGTCGCTCACGGCTCTCTCCAGGCGAGGGGGCTCGGATCTCGGTCCCCGTGGGCGGCCGTCGGGTGCGGGAGCGCCCCCGCGGCTCCCATTCACCCGAAGACATCATACCAATCCACAGGGGTTTTCCACGACATCTCTTACACAGAAGGATTTCCTGTTCGGCTGCTCCTTCGATACTCGAAAGTAGTCTGACCACTTGTGAGGAACATGTCACTCACAAGGTGGTGACCCAGGATGCGGTGCGACTGCCGCCGGAGCGGATCAGCGCAGGCGAAGAGGCCGGGCCCGACCCGGTGGCGTCGGGTCGGGGCTCACGACGCGTGATCCCCGCGCCTGGCATCGACCCTCACCGCGTTCGCACGGCCTCCCCCATACGGATGAGGGCGTCGGTGATGATGTGAGGGGCGGTGCCGAAGTTGAGGCGGACGTGGCCCTGCCCGCCGGGACCGAAGACATGGCCGGAGCTGAGTGCGACGCGGGCACGGTCCAGGAAGAAGCGGGCCGGACCGGCGAGGTCGGAGACGATGCCGGGCGCCGCGGTGTCGTCTCCGTCGTCCAGTCCCAGAGGGCGGCAGTCCAACCATGCGAGGTAGGTGCCCTGGGGCGGGTTCCAGCGAACGCCGGGCAGGTGCTCGGGGATGAGCGAGGACAGCAGCGCGCGGTTGCCCTCCAGGCCGCGGAGCAGGGAGTCGAGCCAGGCGACACCATGTCGGTAGGCGGCCTCGTGGGCGATGATCCCGACGTGACTGGGACCATGACCCACCTCTTCCGGCATGCGGGCCAGGTCGTCCGCCGCGTCGGCGCCGGCGACCGCGATCGCCGCCTTCAACCCGGCGAGGTTCCACGCCTTGGAGGCGGAGGTCACCGTGAAGGCGTCCTCCGCCCCGGGCACGGTCAGGTAAGGGGTGAAGCTCTCGCCTTCGAACACGAGCGGGGCGTGGATCTCGTCGGAGATCACGCGCACGCCGTGGTCGCGGGCGAGTCGGGCGAGGGCCCGCAACTCGTCGAGGGTGTGGACGGTGCCGGTGGGGTTGTGGGGATTGCTCAGCAGAAAGGCCACCCGGCGGTGAGCGGCCGCCGCCCGACGGAACACGTCGGCGATGCGATCCAGGTCCAGTCGGCCGTCCGGCCCCAAAGAGGCCTCCATGACCCGGCGACCGCTGTTGGACACGAAGGCGTAGAACGGCGGATAGACCGGCGGGGTGACCACCACGGCGTCGTCGTGGTCGGTGACCAGACGCAGGACCTCGACGATCCCCATCATGACGTCGGGCACGATCGCGGTGCGGTCGACGGACAGGTCCGTCCACCCCCACCTCTCGGCCGCGAACCCGGCGAAGGCCTCGGCGTACCGGTTCCCCGCCGGATAGCCGGTGTCCCCCCGCCGCATGGCGGTGGTGACGGCGTCGACGACCGGCGACGCGAGTTCGACGTCCATCTCCGCCACCCACAGCGGTAGTACGTCGTCTCCGTGCATACGCCATTTCATGCTGGTGCGTCGGCGTAGTTCCTCGATCCGCACCGAAGCGAAAGGGGTGTCCTTGGGCATGTCGCCGTGACCTCCTGGGGCGCTCGGCGGCTTTGTCGCCCCTCGGCGCGGGCGACCGACCCACCGGCGGGGACGGGACTGGGAGCAGTACGTACGCACTCCCCACCACCGGAACCGAGCGCGCCTACGCGCTCCCTCGGTGTCCGGCTCCGGCCGGGGAGCATCGACGCCCGTACTCTACTGAAGTCCTACCCCGATCCCGTGGGAAGGGGTCGGAGGACCTCCTGCTCGACACCGTGCCGCGCACCGGTCGGTATCTCGCCATGGACGCGGTCAGAGCCGAGGGTCTCCGACACGGGAGACCATGCCTCCGGCCCTGACAAGAGAGGTGAGGCCGGCCGCGAGCAAGGCCATCAAGGTGCCGACCAGCGCACCCACGCTGTTGACGAGCAGGTCCCCGGTGTCGGCCAGGCGGCCCGAGGCCGTCGCCCACTGCGTGGCCTCGATGGTCGGGGACGGTCTCGGAGCGAACGGCAGCCGGGCGGACCAGGAGGAGAAGGCGAAGAACGCCGCGACGCCGACGGGGACGAACAACGGGGTGTTGAGCACCCTCCCCTGCGGGGCGAGCTCGCCGGTGGTGCCCAAGGCCCCTCCTCCTTCGCCGCGCAGACCTCCCTGCCATGCGAGTTCCTTCGCGACCGTCTCCAGTGCCGCGGCCCCCGCCGGGGATTCGGGTTCCACCACCCCGCCCCGACGTCGGTGACCACCGGTCCGCCGTCGACCTCTTCGTGCGCGAAGAACGTCTCGACCCCGAGAAGACCCTCGTCCACCTGGTCCGCGAAGGACGGTCCCTCGGGGAGGTAGTGGATCACGTCCCCGTTCTCGAGTGTCACGCCAAAGCCTCGGGCTGCTTCGGTCCACCGATGTCCTCGAAGGACAGCAGGGGGTCCCAGGCCACCACCCGCCCCGATTCCCCGCTCGTCGCCGGACCACTCAGCGGGGCCGCCAGGATCAGCGGGTACACGAGGGCCGCCGGCACCGTCGCCCCTCGCATCGGAGGGCGTCGCCACGCCAGGAACACGGCCGCCGCCCAGAAGAGCAGCAGCGCCAAGGTGATGGTGAGGGGATCGACGTGATGCAGAACGCTCCAGAGCGCCATGGCAGGCCGGCGAGGATTCCTCACCTCCGGGTGACCGGAACCGGCCACGCCGCTCTTCGAGCCACTGGGGGTGGCGGGTGCGCGGCGCCGGGGCGAGGGTGCGCGGGAGCGATGACCGCAAAGGGGGGTGTCCGCTCCTCGCCGTCGGCCTCCCTCTCCCGGCGAGGGAGCACACCTCACGCAGGGGCCTCCTGGTCGGGCACATCGAACCGGACGCACCTCGACGATCGCGAAATCCCAGTGACAGAAGACAAAGTGATCGTACCAATCTAGCGAAATCCCGTCCGGATCCTCTCCGAAGACCCTCTTTCCTTGCCCAGGATCCCCTCGTGTGCAAAAGTGGTCTGACCAATCGAGGCTCACAGCGACCAGGTCGCCGGCCGCTCCGGCGCGGCGCGAGGGAGGCACATGCGGATCGCGCTGTTCATCACCTGTGTCAACGACACACTCTTTCCCGACACCGGTCGGGCCGTGGTGCGTCTGCTGGAGAGGCTGGGCCACGAGGTGGTCTTCCCCGCCGAGCAGACCTGCTGCGGGCAAATGCACCACAACACCGGATACCGGCGTTCCGCCGGCCGCCTGGCCGTGCGCTTCGTGCGCACCTTCGAGGGGGCCGACGCCGTCGTGGTCCCCTCCGCCTCCTGCGCGGCCATGATCCGCGACGGCTACCCCCGTCTGGGCGCCGGTGGCAGCCGGCTGTCGCGCAAGGCGGCACGGCTCGCCCCGCGCGTGTACGACCTCACCGAACTCCTGATGGACGTGCTCGGAGTGACCGACGTGGGCGCCTACTACCCGCACAAGGTCGCCTACCACCCCACCTGTCACGGCCTGCGCGTGCTCGGCCTGGGCGATCGTCCCCATCGCCTCCTACGGGCCGTGCGCGGGCTGGAGCTGGTGGAGATGACCGGGGCCACCGAGTGCGGCGGTTTCGGCGGCACGTTCGCGCTCAAGAACGGGGACGTGTCCTCGGCCATGGGAGCGGACAAGGCCCGCCACGCCGTGGACAGCGGCGCCGAGGTGCTGTGCGCGGTCGACAACTCCTGCCTGATGCACATCGGCGGCGTCCTGTCCCGGCAACGGTCGGGCATGCGGGTGGCGCACCTGGCCGAGATCCTGGCCTGCACCGAGAAGGAGGGCCTCACCCGATGAGCAGCGCCACGTTCCTGGGCATGCCGCCCTTTCCCAAGGCCGCGGGGAAGGCGGTCGGCGACGCCCGACTGCGACACAACCTGCGCAGGGCCACCCACACCATCCGCGACAAGAGGGCCGCCGCCGTCGGCGAACTGGGGGAGGACTGGCTGCGTCTACGCGCGGAGGGCGCCGCGATCAAGGAGCACACCCTGCGCCACCTGGACCGTTACCTGGAGCAGTTGGAGGACTCCGTCCGGCGCGCGGGCGGACGGGTGCACTGGGCCGCCGACGCCGCCGAGGCCAACGAGATCGTCACCGACCTGGTCCGGGCGACCGGCGAGACCGACGTGGTCAAGGTCAAGTCGATGGCCACCCAGGAGATCGAGCTCAACGGCGCCCTGGCCGAGGCCGGGATCACCGCCTACGAGACCGACCTGGCCGAGTTGATCGTCCAGCTGGGTCAGGACCTGCCCTCGCACATCCTGGTCCCCGCCGTCCATCTGGGACGCGCGCAGATCCGTGAGATCTTCCTGGAACAGATGGCCGAGTGGGGTGTGCCCGCGCCCTCGGGGCTGACCGACGACCCCCGGGCCCTGGCCGAAGCGGCCCGCGTGCACCTGCGCGAACGCTTCCTGCGCACCCGCACGGCCATCTCCGGCGCCAACTTCGCGGTGGCCGACACCGGCACGCTGGTGGTACTGGAGTCGGAGGGCAACGGACGCATGTGCCTGACCCTTCCTCAGACCCTGATCTCCGTGGTCGGCATCGAGAAGGTCGTACCGACCTGGACCGACCTGGAGGTGTTCCTGCAGCTGTTGCCGCGTTCCTCCACCGGAGAGCGGATGAACCCCTACACCTCCACCTGGACCGGGGTGACCCCGGGCGACGGCCCCCAGGAGTTCCATCTGGTGC
This sequence comes from uncultured Nocardiopsis sp., assembly GCA_937957845.1. Classification (GTDB taxonomy): domain Bacteria; phylum Actinomycetota; class Actinomycetes; order Streptosporangiales; family Streptosporangiaceae; genus Nocardiopsis. Next base: position 4,154 of record CALGOD010001105.1, on the reverse strand, counting down.
TGTTGGACAACGGCCGCACCGACGTGCTGGCCGACACCGTGGGCCGTCAGGCGCTGCGCTGCATCCGTTGCTCGGCCTGCCTGAACGTCTGCCCGGTCTACGAGCGCACCGGCGGCCACGCCTACGGATCGGTCTACCCGGGTCCCATCGGCGCGATCCTCACCCCCCAGTTGCGCGGGATGGCCTCGGCGGTGGAGGAGGCGCTGCCGTACGCGTCGTCACTGTGCGGAGCCTGTTACGAGGTCTGTCCCGTGGCCATCGACATCCCCGAGGTGCTGGTGCACCTGCGTGAGCGGGTCGCGGACTCCCCCGGGCACCCGGGGGAGAAGGCACTGATGGCGGGCGCCGAGGCCGTGCTGTCCTCCCCACGCGCCCTGGACGCGGTCCAGCGTGCGGCGGGACTGGGCCGGGGAGCCGTCCCCCGCCGACTGCCCGGGCCCGCTGGGGCCTGGACCGACACCCGCGACCTGCCCGAGATCCCCGCGAAGTCCTTCCGCCAGTGGTGGGACGAGAGTGGAAGGGGGCGGAGTTGAGCAGCCGTGAACGGATCCTGGCCCGGGTCAGGAGGGCGCTGGTCGACGTACCGGCCGACGAGCCGTGGACACGCGTGCCCGCGGAGACCGTGGCCAACGGCCCTGGCACGGGCCCCGCGTTGGAGGTACTGGAGGACCGGCTGCGCGACTACCGGGCGTTGGTCCGCCGTGCCCCCGCCTCCCGGCTCGCCGCCGAGGTGGCCGCTGCCCTGGAACGACGCGGGGCCTCCCGGGTGGTGGTGCCCGCGGACATCCCGTCGCGGTGGCTCGACGACACCCGGGCGCGAACACTGCGCGACTCCCGTGAGCGACCTGTGTCCCTGGAGGATCTGGACGGGGTGGACGGCGTGGTGACCGGATGCGCGGTCGCCGTCGCCGAGACCGGCACCCTCGTCCTGGACGGCGGCCCCGGCCAGGGACGTCGCGCCCTCACCCTGGTCCCCGACTACCACCTGTGCGTGGTGCGCGCCGACCAGGTGGTGGACGGGGTCCCGCAGGCGGTGCGGCTGCTGGACCCCTCACGTCCACTGACCTGGATCAGCGGCCCCTCGGCCACCAGCGACATCGAACTGAACCGGGTGGAGGGCGTCCACGGCCCGCGCACCCTGGAGGTGCTGCTGGTCGAGGCGGGGGTCTGAACGCACCGGTGGGGGCGGTCGGGGTGGATCCGACTCCACCTTCGTCCTCCGCCCGGCCCCCGGAGCGGGGGTATGGTTCGCCCGATGGCGGTGTCATCCGGAACCTTCTAACGTCGGGGGCGACCTACCCCACCGGTTGACGGGATATCCCATGCCCCACCCGCCACACCCGGCTCACCGGCCCCTCCTCGTCCGTGCGCCGCGCATCGGAGCGGTGTTGGCCTCGGCCCTGGTCCTGCCCATGGCCCTGATCTCACCGCCACCCGCCTTCGCCGCCGAGTCCGCCCAGGCGTTCCACGCCTTCCTGCCCGAGCCCACCGGAGAACGCCCGGTGGGCAGGGCCACCCTTCACCTGGTGGACGAGGAACGCGAGGACGTGTGGGTGGGCGGGCCCCGCGAACTCATGGTGACCCTGTGGTATCCGGCGCGCACGGACACGGGCCGTCCCGCGCCCTACATGACCGAGGCCGAGTCCGCCGCCATCGTCCGAGCGCAGGGCCTGGACCTGCCCGAGGACGTCCTGCACAGCGGTGTGCGCACCCATTCCCACCTGAACGTGCCGCCCGCGCGCACCGACGACGGCTTCGCATTGGTGATCCTCTCCCCCGGTTCGGGACACAACCGGATCTGGTTCTCCTCCCTCGCCGAGGAACTGGCCGGGCACGGCTTCGTGGTGGCCGCCGTCGACCACGCCCACGAGGCCTCCCCCGTGGAGTTCCCCGACCGACTGATCACCCGTTGCGTGGGATGTGGGAGCGGGGAATTCGCGATGGGGGCGGTCAACCGGGCCGACGACGTCTCCTTCCTCCTCGACCGGCTCACCGGCCCCGATCCCGCCTGGCGGTGGTCCCACCTGATCGACGCCTCCCGCGTCGGCATGGTCGGGCATTCCTGGGGCGGTGCGGCCACGGCCGAGACCCTGCGCACCGAGGAGCGGGTGGACGCCGGGATCAACCTGGACGGCCCCTACTACCCGCCCACTCTGGAGGGGAACCTGGACAAGCCCCTGGCCCTGATCCAGAACGACCAGGGCCACGTGTGGGAGGGAACCGAGGAGATGTGGCCGCGGTTGGAGGGATGGCGGCAGTGGGTCCGGCTCACCGGTTCGGGGCACTCCAACGGTATCGACCAGGGACTGGTCACCGAGCGACTGGGCGCAGCGGACCTGTACGACCCCGACACGTGGCGAAGCCTGTACGGCGACATCGCACTGGAGCACGGCCTGGCGTTGGTACGCACCTACAGCCTGGCGTTCTTCGACCACCATCTGCGCGACGGCGACCAGCCCTTGTTGGACGACCCCGAGGCCTTCCACCCCTAGTTGGCCGTGGTGGACCCCGCACAGCGCTGACCCCCCGTTCGTCCGGCTGCCGCGCCGGCGCCGGTCGGTAGGATGATCCGCCGGTTCCGTCCATCCGACCGAGGAGGATCACGTGGGCAGGAAGGGTCGTGGCCGACGACGGGCCGGTGGCCGCGCCTTCGGCCACACCGGTGAGGCCTGGGCCGGCCCCGCGCCCGACGCCTCCCCCGCACAGGTGGTGTCCGCTGCCGTCGACGCACTGGTACTGGGGCGTGAGGGAAGCGGCGTGGACCTGGCCGCGGCACGCCTGGCCGACACCGAGGACGCCGCGTGGGCCGAGGTCTCCGAGCGAGCGGTCCTCACCGCCCTGCTGGGCGCGGTGGCCTCGGCCTGGACACGCGGATGGCAGCCCGCCGAGACGGTCCGCCAGGCGGACCGGACGCTGGGTCCGGTGGCGGCGTCGGTGTGCGCGGACACGGTGACGGCCGACCTGGCCCGCCACTCCCCCGACACGGTGGACCCCCGGTGGACCGCTCAGGTGCACGGTCTGGGGGCGTCGTCGGACTGGGGCGGGCGCGGAGACTACCTGGCGCACCTGGGCGCCGAGCACGGACTGCTGCGCTTCGAGGCGGTGGAGGCGACGCTGCGGCTACTGGCCGCTCTGCGCGTACTGCCGCCGATGCACCGCCTGTGCCCGCCACCGGGCACGTTCCGCCCCGGCCGGGAGGGCTCTTCGGGTGCGGCCGCGCAGGTGGACCAGGCCAAACTGGCCCGGGTACGCGCCCTGTTGGCCAAGGCCGAGTCCACGGAGTTCCCCCGGGAGGCGGAGGCGTTGAGCGCCCGCGCACAGGAGTTGATGGCCCGGCACAGCATCGACCGGGCGCTGTTGGCCGAGGAGCCGGGACACTCCCCGGAGGCGACCGCCGGCCGACGCCTGGCGGTGGACGCCCCCTATGACGAGCACAAGGCGGTACTCCTGCACGAGGTGGCCGAGGCCAACCACTGCCGGGCCGTGTGGGACCGGGACCTGGGGCTGTGCACGGTGATGGGCTTCCCCGGTGACGTGGACGCCGTGGAGTTGATGTTCACCTCGCTGCTGGTCCAGGCCGAAACGGCGATGCGGGCCAGCGGTTCGCTCCGGGACCGCTCCGGTAGGGCGGCGGGCCGCGACTTCCGCTCCTCGTTCATGTCGGCCTTCGCGGTGCGGGTGGGCGAACGCCTGGCCGAGTCGGCGCGCACGGCGACGCGGGCCGCCGCGGCCGAGACCGGAACCGACCTGGTGCCGGTGTTCGCCGCACGCGAGCGCGAGGTGGAGAAGGCCGTCTCCGAGGCGTTCGGTGAGCTGACCTACTCCCGGGTGCGCGGTCCCTCCAGTGCGGACGGCTGGTACGAGGGCAGGGCGGCGGCCGACGCCGCGTCCCTGGGTCCGGTGGAGCGCTGATGCCGGAGGTCGTCGGACGCGGACTCCCTTGATCTTCTCGGGGTGGCACTGTCGAGCGTCGACGGTGCCACCGGCGTCACCGTCATCGGGTGACCGCACGTGTCCGTGCCGGAAAACCAGTGGCCCGGCACAGTGCCCCACCGGTAGAACCGAGTCCATGCGCAAGTACCCGCGGACCCGGCACATCCGGGGTTCCCGCCTCCAACCGGGCGACCACGACCTGTCCGCCACGCCCTTCGAGG